>JADHUD010000199.1 GCA_016784705.1 Spirochaetia bacterium
TATGATGAGGTGGTCATCCCTCAGGAGCCCACAAAAAAGATGAACGACATCTACAAGCTGTTGAAGATTCAAAGCCCGGTTTCCATCACCTATAAGAAGCTATGAGGCCTGTGATACGAAAATGGGATGGGAACTATAGGTAATTGAGAAATTTGTCATATATGGTATACCATACTGATCATTATAGGGAATGGCTACAATTGCAGTAAAGTAACCGGTATTTTCAGTAAGTATCTGTATGGTAAATTCAGTTGTTTCCTCCGGCATAAGAGTTGTTTCGGAAGGAGGTGAAGATATGGTGAAAAAGGATGATGTTGAACCGCTTACAGCTATCAAAGGGTTCCCATTGAGTTTCAAAAGTGCCGTACCAATATTTTTAATGGTAATTTCAAAGCTCATCAATAGATTTTCATAACCCGTTCCCAGATTATTAATCCCGTTCCGCAAGAGCATAGAAGCACCCTGATAGAGTGCCATTTCGGCAAAGCCATCATCCGACACTCTGAAATTATCCGGATATGAGAGGGCAGCTATCATATCTCCATTCACCGTATCGCTGTATGCACTTTTTAATACATAATCAACTCCGCCGACAGGTTCTCCCCCACTGCTGTCCGCATCAATAAATCCTGATATATTGAAACATTCATCTGCTTCAAATTCTTTTGGCATCTCTGAAGATCCCGAGGAATCAGTTATGACTATTTCCACCCGGCCTTCCGTAATTATCTCCGAACCGCAGTAAACAGCAGAATCGTCACAGGGATCCTCTATTGATGAACAATTACTCAGACGATAATAAAAATACATCCCATCGTGTTCATCTGCACCGGTAAGAACTAGCGTAATAGTTCCATTTTTCGAACCAAACTGATCACAACCTGCAGAAAACACCAGCACTAATATGCAGAGAAATACGACAGATATAACGTTTTTTCTACCATTCATCCCTGATCACCTCCATTGGTGATAGTGATTAACTAGAAGCTGTTACAGAAATCGTGGTGGTATAGGGAGAAGCAGTATCCGGATCATCATTATTTGAATCATCAAAAGGGATACTTATTGTGGCACTGTAAGTACCTGCTGATGTTACTAATACTCTGATAGTAAACGATGCTGTATCGTTCGGTATAATAGGTTCAGAGTCAGGCTGGATTAAAACGGTAAAGGGTGCTGAGGAATCTCCGCTTAATGCTACCAGCGGTGTACCTTCAAGATTGAGTAAAGCACTTCCCGTATTCTGGATACTAAAGATAAAATCTTTGGCAACATTAACTGTCACCTCTCCCATATTATTATCAGCATTATGGAACACCATGGTACTATCACCTTTTAATAGGGTAATATTACCGCTGCCTGATTCGGAAAGATGAAAATCGGCCGGGTATACAGCAGTAATTACTTTATTACCATTGATATTGCCGCCTCCTGCTTCCTCAAGCATATTGTTCATTTCCTGATCAATCCCGCCATGATTCATACCATTCCCATCAACATCAATATACCCAAAAACAGTTATAACGTTATTGGCTTTAAAGAGATAGTCAGTGCCTACGGAATCGGGATCTTCCAGTGTCATAGCAACCAGCCCATCGATTATCGGTTCTGATCCGGTAAATGTCCTGGTATCATCCAAAGCTCTATCCGCAGGTAAAAAGGTATCTATGTAGTAATGGAATGATTTTCCGTTATACTCATCTGCTCCGGAAATATTGATCGTAAGGGTTCCATTCTCAAATACCTCCTCGCCTAAATTGCAGCCAGAAAATACTAACAAAAAACAGAGTACTGAAAACACAATACAGAAGATTTTAGTAGATTTTTTTACACAAGACATAGCAGTCACCTCCATGAATAATTAAATGGTTTTAATTTATTAGAAGTTAAACCGTTGTCTTGTATATTGTTAGATCGGGGCTGTTGCTATTTACTCATAACTCACCAAAATTTTATCAAACAAGTATTGAGAAAACAAGATTCAGGAGTTGAAATGAATGACTTTTTTTCCAAGGAATTCATGTAATCAGAAAATTATTTATTCATGAAATCGGATCGACTACTAAATCAGTAAAGACGTAACCCGATGCCTCCACCTGTTCGACCATCTCCTGCCTGCAGGCTGCCAATCCTGTTTCAGATTCTGATTCACAATAGATAGTAATATGAGGCTGGGTATTGGAACTTCTCAGATTCCAGAATCCCGAATTACAGCAGACTCGTACTCCATCTATATCAATTACATCCCTATTGGCATTGATAAGCCGTCCTTTGATCTCCTCTATAAGCTGCAGACGCTTTTGCAGTTCAAGTTCCAGCCGCAACTCACCAGTTGCATAGACTGGGGGAAAGGTGTCAATTATTTCAGCTAAAGACAGTTGGCTCTCATCCAGAATATTCAGCAGTTTTACCGCCGAAAACATTCCATCATCAAATCCAAAATTATCTCTGAAAAAGATATGACCGCTTGTCTCTCCGGCAAAGCCGATTCCCTCATTCTGCATCTTTTCTTTCTGGTAGGCATGACCAACCTTCCACATGACCGGTTTCCCGCCATGCGCCAGAACATCCTGATAAAAAAAGGAGCTCACCTTCACCTCGGACATAACAGATTCTCCCGGGTTATTTTTAAGATAATCTCTCGCAAAAATAACAAGCAGATGATCTCCGGTAACAAATCGACCTTTCCCGTCAATCACTCCAATGCGGTCTCCGTCTCCATCAAATCCAATGCCCAGATCCGCATGTTCACTGAGGACTTTCTCAGAGAGCATTTTCATATTTCCTGGCTGACAGGGATCCGGATGATGATTTGGAAAAGAGCCGTCAACGGTTCCGCAGATAACAAGATGATCTCCGGGAAGCTTCTCTATAAAGCGATGAATTATTGCGGCTGATGCACCATTTCCAGGATCCCAAACGACTTTCAGCCCCTTTTCAGGCAGTGCAGAAGTTATATGAGCTATATACCTGTCTACCATATCAACCTTGACAACCGAACCGGGAAGAGATGCTTGAAGGTATGCTCCGTCCCTGCTTATTTTTGCCAGCTGCTGTATCCTGTCTGCATGAAACAGAGCATGGTTGAATAGAAATTTAAACCCGTTATATTCAGGAGGATTATGGCTGGCGGTTACAATAACTCCTGAATCTGCAGGATAAGTTTTCACAATATGATAAATTAACGGTGTAGGAACCAATCCGGCAAAAAGCACTTCAATCCCGCTCTCAGTCAACCCGGATATGAGATTTTCGGTTAGTTCCGGTGAGGTAATTCTTCCATCATAACCGACTGCACATGATATCAACCCTTCATTCTGAAGAATGGTCCCAAATGCCCTTCCTATGTGGTAAGCTCCTTCACCGGTAAGTTCACTGTCTACTACTCCTCTGATATCACAAGCTTTTAAAATCACCCCGTTATATTGATATGCTGCTTCATTTTTCATAGAAACTATCCTGGCCTATTTCTGACGCCGTTGGCAGAAGTACGGTAATTGTTGTTCCGCTATCTACACGGCTTTTCACGGTAATTCTCCCGCTGAATTCCTCTACCATCAGCTTGGTAATCGAAAGCCCCAATCCGCTTCCGGCAATTCTGCTGTTTCTTGATTTTTCTACCCGGTAGAAACGCTCAAAAATCCTCTGAACATCCGTTTCCGATATTCCGATTCCCTGATCAGAGACTTCCAGTTTAACCAGGCCGTCTCCAGTGCAGCTAAGTCTAATTTGAACTGTACTATTTTCCAGAGAGTACTTAACAGCGTTATCGATTAAATTCACTGCTATCTGCTTGAACCATATCTCTCTTCCCCGCAGGAAACACCCTGCATCGTCTTTGAACACTGATTCCAATGTTATAGATTTCTTCTGTGCAACCGGGTGCAGGGAGTTGACTGCATCGGCAAGGATGCTCACAGCATCAAATGTTACGACATGAGAACCATCCATTTCACCCTCAATACGTGAGAGCATGAGCAGTTCAGATATAAGTCTTTTCAAACGCTCAGTTTCCAGTTCGATAATTGTGAGAGACTGCATTCTGTCAACTGAATTCAGAGAGTCCCAGGACTGCAGGGTCTGGACAAACCCGCTAATAACGGTTAACGGGGTTCTCAGCTCATGAGATACATTTGAGACAAATTCATCTTTCAACCGCTCCAAACGCCGCATTTCGGTCACATCCCGTATAAGAACAAGCGATCCGATATGTTCATAAGGTTTATACTTGCTGTACATAGCTTCAATATTGAGATCCAGCAATACTTCATCTTCCGTCGTTATGGTTTTCATCCGGGTCTGCTTATCTTCGTTAACCTTCTCAGTAAACTCAAACAATAACTGCAGCGTCTGGTTCTCTTTCTCATCATTGTTCCTTCGGGAAAAGAGCTGAGCTTTGTCAACTGATAAAAGTTCCTCCGCACGCGGGTTTATAAGTGATATTCTGTTTTCTGGATCCACAATCATTATGCCTGTTCTAATATGGGAGAGAAGAGAGTTGATTTTACTGTATTTTGCATTGTCAGATGCGATCAGCAGGTCGTATTTATCGATTAGTGAGTTAAAGTCTTTAACCAATTGCAGCAGTTCCGGATTTGCTGTATCGATACTGATTTTGTTGTAGCTGCCGTGTGCTGCGGCGGCTTTTTTTGTATGCTGCAGCAGATTACTGATGGGTTTCCGATACCGCTGAAGAGCATACTTTGTCAGCAAGAGAACCAGCAGAACAAGCAGCAGGAAAATAACACCAGCCGAAATTACAAATACACTAGTCAGGCGATGGAAGGATAAAAGATTATAGACACAGGAGATGATTATTTTCTCCTGCCCCCTCCCTGCCTCTGCCCCTGCCTCCTGCTCCGTCCCTGACTCTGCCTTTGACCCTGGTCCAGATCCAGACCCAAACCCGGTATCAACCATTTTTCCAACCGAGATACTCATAGTGTTATTTTTACGATCACGCACAATACTGGAAACCGCTCCCCCTTTCTTTGCAGCTGAT
>JADHUD010000007.1 GCA_016784705.1 Spirochaetia bacterium
CGTGCAGCAAATTCAATACAGCACGGAATGCAGAATGCTTCTTTAGCCGCTGTCATGGTAGGCGGTCTCGGAGGAGATGCTCCAGGGGCAGCGGTACTGGAGGTAGCATCTTTTCTTGCGGCAAATATTATTGCACTTGCAGATTATCATCTCTGCCACCCTATTCATGTCAACTATATTGCTACCAGTACACCTGCTTGCATGTGGCTTCAAAGTGCAGTCTGTCAGACTTTCGCCCGTAACGCACCATCAATAATTTTCTGTGATATTTATCCGAAAAGCGGTTCTCTCACTTTAGAACTGCTGCTTGAAGTTGCTGCCAACGCTATCGCTGCTACCGTTAGCGGAGGGCACCTTGAAGGTGTGGGCTCAGCTGACGGAGGTCTACCGAACGGTACCGGTCTTGAAGTACGGCTAATGGGAGAAGTCGGGCATGCTGCAGCCAGACAGGAGATATCCAGAACAGAAGCAAATACTATGGTAACAGAATTGGCAGCGCGCTATGCTCATGTATTCACCATGCCTGGAGGCAATCCCGGGAAGCGGTTTGATGAAGCATACAATCTTGAAACCATTGAACCGCTGCCGGAATGGCTGGATCTCTATACAAAAACAATAAGCATTCTTAAATCAATAGGATTAGATGTTACCCGGTCTGGTTGATTTATCTGTACTAAAAAAAGCAGGGATTTGCTGAGGAATCCCGGCTTTATCAGCTTGGCTGTTTTTCAGATTAACATATTTTCCAGTTCTGCATGATGTAAAATTATTACCTTAGCCCCTTCCCGCTTTATATACCCAAGATTTTCCAACTCAGAAAGTGCTCTTGAAACTGCTTCTCTGGAACTCCCTAGTTGTGCAGCCAAATCAGTTACACTAACCTCAAGCTTGAAAGAGGATAAGCCTTCCCTCTCAGAGTACAATAAAAGACAATAAGCCAGTTTCTGATTTACTTTTTTAAGGGAAAGAAGCTCAATAGTATTTGTCAGATGCAGGCTTTTTTCTGACAGGCTTTTCATAAAGGCTCTTAAAAAGGGGTTTTTCTGAAGTAATGTGAACATAGACTCTGTTGGAATCTCAAAAATAATACTTTTTTCCGTAGCTACAATCCAACAGGGATACGTATTTTCAGCAAAACAAATCAATTCCCCATACATCTCTCCGGAAGTTAAATTTCGTAGAACAAATTCTTTCCCTGTTGAGAGAATCTTTGTCATCCGCAGAGTCCCTTTCAAGAGAAAACCAACAGAAGTACACTTTTCCATCTGTGTATGTACAACAGCTTCTTTGCAAACTGTCAGGATTTTTCCCTGGCTTCTCAGAAAACCAATCAATTCAGAATCTAATTCCCTGAAAACCGGAAACTCCTCAAGAGTATAATTGATTATAACACGTCTCCTTCAGCTATGAGTTTTTGCAGCGTTTATCCTTTCAGTTTCCCGTAATTGCACGTATTTACAGGACAAACATCCTGACATTTATAGCACACAAGACATTCATTTGCTTTGTTTGCTCTCTTTTTTGTCTCCAGCATTATGATGGATTGTGACGGACACACTTTCTGACACTTCCCGCATGCTATGCAGACACTTTCATCAATTCTTATCCCTTTTTTCGAGAATCCGGAAGAAATTGACAGTATGGAACCAAAGGGACAAAGATGATGGTGCCACATATCTTCGGTAAAGAATAGTGTCAAAATTACTGAAAAGGCAATCATATAGGGAAGGATATCCACTTTTAATTTCAGCACTTTTGTCAGGACCATCATACCAATAAATAGAAGGAAGATGCCTATTCTTACCCAGTTTTTCTTAAAGAGTTCAGGAGTTTTTAAGCGTTTTATTCCAAGTTTTTTATATACCCATCCAAGAGGTCGGAAAAGGGTACCCATTGGACATATCCATCCACAGTAAAATCTTCCCGCAAAAACAGAGACAAGCGCACCCACCGCAAATATTCCAAACCATATTTGAAGCTTCCCGTTTATGAGAAGGATCACAACTAATACCAGAGACAGAACTTCTGTAATAATCCTAAAGACATTTCTACCTGTTTGCTTTTTGGTCAATTAGTTTACCTCATGTATTATCTGTTTTTTGCTCAAAAATTCTACTCCCGCCAATCTCACTACCTGCACTACTCTTTACTGTCTTTCTCCTAACACAATCCCGACAGCTTCGTTTCAGATTAAACAAAATACCATCAAATCCACACATGTTCCGTGATATGTATCACACTCTTGTGCTTATCTTAAAAAAAAGGAGACTCTCAAAAAGTACGCTTTGAAAATATTATTCATAAAATGGGCTTATTTACTAATTCGCTATATTTACCTATACTTCTCGCATGGGCAGCAGAAAATTATTATTCCATATACTGATTTTTCAGATATTTTCAAGCGGGTTTCTCATTCTGCTGATGTTTTTCAATAACATCACCAACTTTCATGCCTTTGGATTTACCGGTTTGTGGTATATGCTGGATCTCAGGATTGAAACGAATCTGGCAACCTGGTTAGAATCCCTAATGATGGCTCTTTCTGCCCTGCCATGCTACATGCTGCTGACTTATCATGGCGGCAAAAAGTTAAGGAAAAGAACACAATTCTTTTTCGGGGCAGCTCTCTGTCTGGCTCTCTTTTTCTCAGCAGATGAGATGGTGCAGCTGCATGAACAAATTGGTGAAAAACTGCAGTCAATTACCTATCTTGGCAAAGACACATTTCTTGCGGGATTCTCCTGGGTTTTCTACTATTTGCCGCTAATGCTCATCGGTATTATATGGGTCAGCTTCGTAGTTGCAGATCTGAGAAGGAATTTGCCTTCAGCTATCAAAAAGAAGCTGCTGATTCTTGTCGGAGTTTTAGCTTCCAGCAGTATTGCTGTCATCCTGCTGGAAGTTGCAGAAGCATATCTCTACACCAATAATTTCTCAAGTGATCTGTCAACAGCCTTCGAAGAGTCCTTTGAGTTGGCGGCAATATGCAGTTTTTATGGGATTCTCTACTTATTCTATTCAGGCCTTATCCTTATCGACGAAAATGATTCGTAAACTTGAAATAGCCGAGAGAACTTCATAAAGCTGCTGAAACACCCTAAGTATCCCTCTGTAAACTAATGCATCCCTCTTTTATTTGTATCATCACTGTTCAACCGATCCATAAGCTCTTTAAACCGTTCAGATATATATTGGCGTTTGATCTTCAGAGTCTGTGTAAGCTCTTTCCCTATAGAGAAATCATTATTTACCGGTAAAATTTTAGCTATTCTTTCAAAAGGTCTAAATCCATGCGTTTTTGTAAGCAGTGCATTCACCTCTTTCATAAGAATTTCTGTTATCCGGTCATGCTCAATGGAGAATTTTCCATCAACAAGGACAGGAACCGGAGCAAGTTTCAAATCCTGAGCCAATTGCATCAAACGATCCTGGTTCAATGCTACAATTGCAGAGAGTTGTTTTCTGTCCTGTCCTACAACTGCTACATGGTCTATATAGAGACTCTCTTTCATCTTCTCTTCAATCGGTTCAGGTTCAACATTTTCTCCGCCCATAAGAACAATAGTATCCTTAATCCGGCCAACGATAATTATCTCACCATTCTCTGAACGAATAGCCAGGTCCCCGGTATTCATCCATCCTTCATCATCCAGAACTGCTTTTGTTGCCGTTGGATTCTTATAATATCCCTGCATGACCTGGGGTCCCCGTGCAAAAAGAACGCCCTTCTCTCCAATTGAAGTTATGGTACCATCCTCACGCCGAAGCTCAACTTCTGTATTATCGAAAGGAATTCCGGTAGTTCCGAAGGTGTTTCTGCCAAATGTCCGTGAGAGAATACCTGGAGCACATTCTGTCATTCCATAGGCATTAACCAGAGGTATGCCAATTGCATTGAATATCTCATCCAGATATTTCGGCAGCGTACCTGCTGCGGAAGTTGCACCTCTCAGACGCCCGCCCACCTTCTCACGGAATGGTTTGAATAAAACCCCAGCCATTTTATGTCCCGGGAAAAGCAGAATAAGACGCATCAGGTGAAGGCTCCATATAATTGCTTTTCGCATGAAGGATCTTTTTTTCAGTCTTATATAGCAGCCCCGCAGATACTGATGGGAGCTGAGGAACATTTGATTAATTTTTATGAAAAGGAAAATAAGATTACGTTTTACCGCCGGCATTTTACTGATTGCCAGAATCATCTTCTGGTAGATGGATTCCCACACGCGTGGTACTGATATAATTATCTGCGGGCGCTGTGCAACAAGATCCGCCGCAAATTTTCCGGCTGATGAGTAGACAAAGGTTAGACCTGACAGTAATGCACAGTACTCAAAGGCCCGTTCATAGACATGCCAGGAAGGGAGCATTACTACGGTTGTCTCACCTTTTTTTGGATCAATTTCAAGCCGGGGAGTATTTGCCACAACATTCTGCATAAAATTTGCGTGGGTCAGCATTACCCCTTTGGGATTTCCTGTGGTTCCGGATGTATATACAATGGTAAGAAGATCTTCGGGAGAAATTGCTGCAGATAATCTTTCAACAAGATCAGGATCCTGCTTGAAAAGTTTTTCTCCCTTATCAACCAATTCTGAATAGTAGATTACCAATTCTTTTAGATTTTCAGGAATCTCTTCCTGCATGGATTTGTCAATAATAAATATCTTTTTACATTTTTCCCAATCCTGTTCTGTGAACACAGGCAGAAGATCCAATAATTGCTTGGTTGTTTCCAGAATGAGATATTCAGAATCTGAGTGATGAAAAATAAACTGAACCTCTATCGGAGCTGTATCTGATCCTCTGGGGACTGAGACACAGCCTAAGGTCATAAGGGCTATATCCGTTGATATCCATTCATATCTATTATTGACAAAAAAGCCGATATGCTCACGCTTTTTCAGCCCATAAGATGCAAACCCGGCAGTTAAAATCCTGATAAACTGAGCAAATTCAGCATATGTTCTCTCTTCAAATCCCTTTCCTTTATGTGAGCGGTGGGAGACTCTTTCCGGGTATGCTGCGGCTGTAAGAAATGGAATCTCTACTATATTATTTATCATATTTCCCTCATTACTCTAAGTGCTTATTAAGGATTTCCCAATCCGTCAGACTATAAGTATCCAGAAATACAGCACTTACTTTGTAGTAATATCCCTGGTTACTACTTTAACTCGTTAAAACACAATATCATATAAATAACAAGAACATATAACTTAAATGTATGGCTTTTTTCAGGTAATGACCACTTTTTCTTCAATATCTTTTTCAGAGCCCTTTTATTCCACTTCGAATTCATGTTTAATTCGTGCATTTGAATTCACACGAGTTTTCGTAATTAAAATTATTGACAAAGAACTTTTATTCATCTACTATTATACATCATGTCATATGATGACATGATGTCTCGACAAAGGGAATCTTTGTATGAAAAAGAAAAAATTATCAATACTTGCAAGCTTCAACCTGAGTTTCCACTGGTTTGCTATGGGAATAATCATCCCCATTATGACTCTGTTCCTGCTGGAGAAAGGTTTGACATTGCTTCAGATAGGTGCTGCTTTTGCTGTGTATTCAACTGCAGCGGTGCTCCTCGAACTTCCTACCGGAGGGCTTGCTGACTCTATCGGGAGAAAAAAAGTCTATCTTTTGTCGCTTTTCCTTCAGCTTCTTGGAGGTGCTGCAATAGTATTCCTAAACAGTTACACCGGAATCCTCTTCTGCATGGCCCTGCAGGGCACCTCCCGGTCTCTCTCTTCCGGAACTATGGATGCATATTTCATTGATGAGTTCTATAAAATTGATCCTGAGATAAATCTGCAGAAAGAGTTGGCCAGAATCGGCATCTTTGTCCCCCTGGCATTGGGGATAGGGTCTCTGCTTGGCGGCTTTCTTCCAATGACTCTTGGCAGAGTGACAGAGAACTCTTTCTTACACAGCCTCTATTCCGCAAATTATATCTGCTATGCAGCCGTGCTTATGATTCAGTTCATCACAACATCATTTCTTATTATAGAGGATAAAAAAACGGATGAACATGATAACAATACAATCGCTGCCGGAATCAGAAAAGTACCGGAAGTATTACGAACGTCCATCAACTATGGAATCAAACATCCGGTTATATTGCTGCTTCTCCTGGCCGGTTTTGCCTGGGGTTTCTCTATCTCCGGGTTGGAACAGTTATGGCAGCCGCAGGTAAAGAGTATAGTCAGAGATTCCATGGGAAGCTGGATATTCGGCGTCCTAACATTCGGTTACTTCATTGCAGCAAGTCTGGGAAATGTTCTTGCAACCCCACTCTGCAAACTCTTTAAAGCCAACTACCCCATAGTACTCTTTCTGTCGCGGCTGATAATGGGAATCCTCTATTGTATCCTAGCCTTTCAGAACGGCATAGTGCTGTTCTCCTTTTTCTATATCACTCTTTTTATGTTCAATGGAATTCAGGGATCTCCGGAAAGTTCAATCTTCAACAAAGAGGTCTCCTCTGACAAGCGTTCAACGCTTATATCATTCTCCTCGCTATTTATGCAGGCTGGCGGAATCTTCGGTTCAGTCCTTCTGGGTTTTATTGCCCAAACCTTCTCAATCAGAACTGCATGGATTGCTGCATCGATTGTCATAACAGCCTCTGCACTGTTATACTTAGGAGTCCCGACAGCTGCCCGGAAAAAGGCCTCAATAGCTTCGGGAGCTTCGAGAGCTTCGGGCAGAGAAGGAGATGCTGAAGAATGAGTTTCAATACTATAGGAAAACGGGAAACACTTCCCGAAAAAGTCAGCAAGATAATAAAAGAGTCTATTCTGACCGGTGAATTGAAAGGTGGTGACGCACTACCTACTGAACCCGAGCTGGAAAAGGAGTTTGGAGTAAGCCGTGCAGTTATCCGTGATGCTATGCGGATGCTGAAGGCTCAGGGGTTGATAGATGTCAAACATGGTAAAGGAATGTATATCTCCTATTCTCAAACGGAAGCCTTCACCGACGCTCTCATTACGAGCCTGAGAAGGGATAATGCCAGTGCATGGGATGTTGAACAATTTGAGCAGATCCTTCTTCCCCAGATTTTTGCACTTGCCGCAACTGAAGCTGCAGATCAGGAAATTGTGCTGATAAAGATGGCTGCTTCAGACTACCTGGCTGCTTACAGAAAAATGCTTGAACAGGAGCAGCAGAATGATGATGCTTCAATTCCGCTAATGCAGAAGCTGATGGATAACTCACAAATAAAGTTTGCCGAGCTAATGAGGTCGATCTTCTCAAGTACGCATAATAAACTCATTATGCTGTTAGGGGATGTTCTGATAAATCTTCGGAAATGGAGAACAATATCCGGGGACACTGAATATATTCCACACATAGAAGATTTTGAAAAAAGTATCATTGCCAGGTTCGTTCAGGCTATTGAGACACGTAACCCCATTGAAGCCGCAGCACTTATCAGCAAAGGGATCAACTATGATCCGTCTATGGTCACAATCATGAAAAATACGCCTGTGGGAGAGAGTCCTGAGATTCCAGGCTCGGTGTTCTTTTCGGCTTATACTTTGGATAATGGAAAAAATTGACTAACCCTTTGTAATCTTGTACCAGGAGTGATGTTATCTAACGCAGCAGGGGTCTGCCTCAGGCAAGTAAGAATCCATGGTTTTACGTTTTGCTCTAGTACTAGAATATATTAAGCAGCATTCCTGTAAAATACGGGATCAGCCAAATCAACCAGACAATGATACTCAGTTTGTGAAATTTCTCCTTCACTTTTTCATCTCTCTTCATAATAGCAATTGTTGCCCAGACTGCATGAAAAAGCATAAGAAGGATTGCCAGAAATCCGGTAAGGGTATGAATATCATACTTTGTCGATTCACTTATTATGGACATCAAAGCTGTTCCTGTTGTATCAAAAACCAGTCCAACCCAGAAAAGGCTGAGATTCCAGATTTTTAATCCTCCGGACAGCTTTTCACCCCACACTCCGATTGAATAGAAAATGAGGGCAAGTGTTATGGATATGATTGCTATTATGAGTAATAAAGACATAGTATAAATCCTCCTATAAATTCAAAAGAGCGGGAAGAGTACTCGAATGCGTATAAAAACTCAATACTCAATTTTGCATCGTAGACCCTTTCAATAAAAGATCAGCCAGATAACAAGTACCGGCATCCCGGCAGCAAGCGAGTAGAGAACCCTTTGGGATATAGTTCCTCCAGATAACCTTTCCTTCAACTCCGTTAACAACTACCGCAGCAAATACTGCGACTGTATTATTAATGCAGACCATATTTCTTATCCCTCCTCCAACAACCTGAAGTTTACCTGCGAGGTCTGACCCCATTACCGAAATGTTTACTAACTGCCACAAAGCTTTTGGTAAATTTGTTAATATTTATTATCACAATAAGAAAATATCTAAACCTATATTGTTGAAGAATTTTTTACCACTATTGCTCTACTAAGTTACTTTTACCAAAGGTCTTACTGAATATTTCACCCACAAGTTTTGTAGCAGTTCTAAATGTTTACAAATGGCTTTGAAGAGCAGTAAATAGGGTCTGAACCCGTTGCCGAAACTGGGAAACTTAGCATATAGTAGAGTCATGATTATCCAGTCCTTTGTTCAGCTTCTGCCAATTCTCATTCTTGTTGCAGGCGGATTTTTTTTAACCCGGATATACCACCTTTCACAAGATACTCTGGTTAAAGTAATCGTGGATTTTTTCATGCCCATGCTGATTTTCCATGCACTCTATACGAGCGATATCGGCGGACATATGGTTTTCAACCTGGCTGGTGCCGCCACCCTTATGGTGCTCATACTGCTCGGACTGGCGTACCTTTATTCACGAATTACCGGAATCGAAGCGAATCAGTTCATACCCTCAGTAATCTTTATGAACTCAGGTTTCTTGGGGATCCCTTTGATGAAATTATGGGGCGGAATTGCTGCGATGAATCTCATTGTCATCTATGACCAGATTCAAACCATATATATTTTCACCTTGGGAATTCTCATTATAGCCGGGGGCTTCAGCACTAAAGGTTTAAAGGAGATGATAAAATCTCCGATTCTCTGGGCAATTTTTCTGGGTTTTTCGTTTCGATTTCTGGAACTGCCTTTGGCAGACCCTCTTTTAGCCACGATGGCCTTCGGTGGAAATGCAGCTCCTCCTCTTGCAGCTTTAGCAGTCGGTGCTGCACTGGGAGAGACAAAACTCCATTTTAATCGGCATCTATTTGCCGCACTGTTTTTACGAATAACAGGAGGCTTTCTCTGCGGTTTGTTGGGCTCCTCAATATTTGGTCTCACGGGAATTAGCCGGACTGTAGTAATTGTTGCTTCAAGCCTGCCTACTGCAGTATTTGCCTCAGTCCTGCCTCTGCGTTATGGTATTAAAGCGGACTTCGCAGCTACGATGGTCGTTATATCAACTCTGTTGGGAGCAGTAACAATTCCGTTAACTTTCTGGCTGGCAAGCTGAGGATTCCGCTAATACAAATGTGCAGTATTCATCAACCATGATATTTTCTTTTCTGAAAAAATCCCATTATCTGATTAACAGGAAACTGTCTGTTTCGGTACATAATGATTAGAGAAAGCAGTACCAGAACACCTCCAACAGCAAAGAAAAACACATGTAGAAATACTATTGACCCCAAGATAATACACTGAACGATGATCCAGATCATAAGTGCTCCGCCCATTGTGCATCCGGAATACGCTTGCGTCTTCGGAAACTTACATGACAGAAAGAGAGCAAACAGATCACCAAAACCTAAAACCGTAAAGAGAATAATTCCAGG
Organism: Spirochaetia bacterium; assembly: GCA_016784705.1. Classification (GTDB taxonomy): domain Bacteria; phylum Spirochaetota; class Spirochaetia; order JABMQR01; family JABMQR01; genus JABMQR01. The sequence continues at coordinate 9,811 of JADHUD010000007.1, forward strand.
AATCAGATAGTTCGTAAACAGAGAACCTTCTAAAGAATCAGGAGGAATTCCCAACGGGCTGTTCGGGTTTAAGATTGCAGCACCACCACCTACTAATGCTCCAATACCCACAAACCCGTGCACTATTCTTGCAGCAATAAATAATCCTTTCATGATTGCCCTTCCCGTAGGTCTCTCTTCATTTAACCGCTCCAAGCAATGCTTTCTGAACAGCATCCCTGATTAAAAGGCTGCTGTAGGTAGCACCGGAAATAGCATCAACATCAACCCTCTGTTTTTCAAGTATTTGGGCGATTACTTTTTCTCCATCTTTCCCCCGGCCATTTCGGTGTTCAAGAAGATCAATATTGATAATAACATGATCCTTAACCGTTATTTCAACCTCAGCCATTACAATTACGGCATCGGCTGTCCCGCGATAGACACCATCCGGAATTTTCATCAGGTCGATCTGTTCTATGGTTATCCCATTGATATATGAATCAAGATTTTTGGATATATTTCTGAAGACCAGGCCCATTCCTATACCGATACAAGTAAGCACTATTAGCAGAATAATGATGACTTTTTTCATTTTACCTTACCTATTTCTCGAAGCAGTTTGCTTATGATTTCATTTTTTTCAGAATCAACGGTTTCAGTTAGTTCTTTCAGCATATCCCGTACACTCCTGCTCTGCGGCAGCATGAAACCGGCTTCACGGGCGCAATCCTCAGCAAGAATGCGCAGTGATTTACCCAGAGCCATAGCCAGTTTTTTCTCTCCCGGCTTCTGCGCTGCTGATTCCAAGTTTCGAGCTGCCTGCTCCTGTTCGGTTTTCCTCTCAAGAAGTGCCATCATTAAAGAGGTCAACTCCTCATTCTTCACCCCTGGCTCGGGATAATTATTCATTACAAGATATATTGCATGTGATGGACATGCGTCTACACACAATCTGCAGCCGTCTAAACATAAGTCCCTGTCAATCTGGCCAGTCTCAGTATCAGCAGCTCCTGTCGGGCAGACAAAAAGACAAAGACAATCCTTAGAACATAATTCTATATTTCGTGAAGCATACATTACTCTCCCCCTTCAGGATACTTTAGTAAATCGTTTTTCAGGTGCTTTACATACAGGACAGAGACCCGGTGAAGTTTTACCCAAAAAGATAAATCCGCATGCTTCGCAGATAAACAAATCATTTTCCACAAAAAATTCATCACCCTTCAGTAAATACCGATCAATCAGTGATTTTTGAAGTGTGGTAACTTTTTCTCCCCATCTGAGCGCCCGATGAACACCCCTCTCCTCTGTATATTCAGCTTTCTTCATTATTTCAGGATACTGATTCTGCAAATCTTCAGTAATCTGATTTTTTATGGTCTCCGGTGACACTTTTCGGGAAGAACTCTTCAGCTGCATGCTTTCAGAAAGCTCTGAAAAAAGTTTTTCCAGAACATACAGCTGCTGTTTTTCTGACGCTTTTGCCAGATTACTAAAAATAGCAGGGAAAGCATTTCTAGGTATAGTCATCTTTTTCTCCTTATAGCGGAATATGTATGCAGCGGATTCTTCCCTATTCCCTGCTCTTCATACTAAATCATTGTTTTTAAGTGAGCAATCAATTTTGTCCGGAATTTTATCCGGAATCGCATAAAAACGAGCCATTTTACGGAAAAACGAATGGTGTAATGAGTAAGTTTGCAGGAATTCCGTGATATACTTACCTATGAGAATTGTAACCGTAGCAAATCGAAAAACAATGAAGGCTTTTGTCAATTTCCCCCGTGATCTCTACCGGGACAATCCGTATTGGGTACCCCCGATGTGGGGTGAAGAACGGCACGCCTATAACGGGAAAACCAATGTCATGCTCAGGGATAACGATTACCAGCTGCTGCTGGTATATGAGCAGGATAATCTGCTGGGTCGGTCCCTTGTGTATATCGATGAAAAATTTAACCATTATTATTCAGTATCCACTGGTTTTTTCGGGGCTTTTGAATGTGTGAATAATAAGGAGGCTGCCAATCTGCTGCTTTCAGCCTCCATGCTCTGGCTCCAGGAGCGGGGAATGTCTTCGATGCGGGGTCCTATTCATCCTATTGCTGAAAGCTGGGGTTTCCTTCTGAAAGGGTATGAGTCAATGCCGGTTCTTATGGCCTCTTACAATCCCCCTTACTATCATGATCTCATGGAGAGTTTTGGTCTTAAAAAAGTAAAGGATTTATTTGCCTATGAGGCTGATATATCTACCGGGTATCAGGTTCCCGAAAGAATCGGACGATTTACAGAGCTATTGCTGAAATCTCATCCGGAGTTCTCCGTGAGAAGAATTGATAGAAAGAACCTTATGCGTGATGCTGAGCATATTTGGAGAATTACCAATACCGCCTTAAGTGATAATTGGGGATATGTGCCGGTTGATGAGTTTGTGATGAAGGATATGGTACGCAGGCTGAAAGTTATTCTTGATGCTGATGCAATCTGGTTTGTGCAGGATAAAGGGGTACCAATAGGATATGCTCTTGGCTTTCCAGACCCAAACATCATCATACAGGCTATAAAGGGAAAGTTGTTTCCCACAGGATTTTTACACCTTTTGCTGAAGAAAAAGCATATACGCCGGTACCGGTTATTCGGTTTAGGGGTTCTGCCGCAATATCATGGGCTTGGACTTGATGTCCTTCTCTATAAGAATCTCTACGATGCACTTAGCAAAAAACAGTTTCTGCTTGAGGCAAACTATATTCTGGAAGATAACTGGAAAATCCGTAATGCACTTGAAAAACTGAATCTGGTCCGTACAAAAGAGTATCGGGTTTATGAGATGCGTATGTAAACTGTCTCAACTAACTGCAAATAAAAAAATTTGAGAAATCTAAAAAAAGTGACTCTATGTATAGAAACAAATGCTTGACTCTATACATAGAAACATGTACGATACAGAGCATCTTACAATAAAGGAAATAAACTATGGGATATTTTAAACAGAACCCGGATTCAAAAGGAAATTTTGGCGCTTACGGCGGATCTTTCATTCCCCCGGACTTACAAATTGAGATGGATAAAATCACTGATGCCTACTATTCAATCAGTAAATCTCATGACTTTATTACTGAACTCAGATCCATTAGAAAACATTTTCAAGGCAGACCAACTCCTGTTTACTATGCGAAAACATTATCAGAAAAATACGGTGGACGAATCTATCTGAAACGTGAAGACCTCAATCATACCGGTGCTCACAAACTCAACCACTGCATGGGTGAAGCACTTCTTGCAAAATACCTTGGCAAGAAAAAACTTATTGCAGAAACAGGCGCAGGTCAGCATGGAGTTGCTCTGGCTACAGCGGCAGCCTATTTCGGACTTGAATGTGAAATCCATATGGGTGAAGTTGATATTATTAAAGAGCATCCAAATGTAGTTCGTATGAAAATTCTTGGCGCTAACGTTGTTCCTGTCTCGTTTGGACTTAAGACTCTAAAAGAAGCGGTCGATTCGGCGTTCGGTGCCTACCTGCAGGACCCGATAACCAGTATCTACTGTATTGGCTCCGTCGTAGGTCCGCACCCATTCCCTATGATGGTAAGGGATTTTCAGGCTGTTGTTGGTGTGGAAGCAAAAGAACAGTTCCATTCCATGACAGGAGAGCATCCTGACAATCTGGTAGCTTGCGTCGGCGGCGGAAGTAATGCAATGGGGCTTTTTTCGGCCTATATTGATGATGAATGCGATATCTATGGCGTAGAACCTTCCGGCAGATCCCTGACTCTGGGTGATCATGCGGCAACTATGACTTTTGGGAAACCGGGAACTATTCATGGATTTAAATGCTATCTGCTTCAGGATGAAAAAGGTGACCCTGCTCCGGTATACTCAATTGCCAGCGGATTGGATTATCCGGGCGTAGGTCCGGAACACTCCATGCTGAAAGATCTTGGCAGAGTGAACTATGTTACTGCCGATGATAGAGAGACTCTTGATGCATTTTTTGAATTAAGCAGATCAGAAGGAATTATTCCGGCTCTGGAAAGTGCCCACGCAGTTGCCTATGCAATGAAACTTGCTCAGGAAAAACCGAGACAATCGATACTGGTAAATCTCAGTGGACGCGGAGACAAGGATTTAGATTTTGTAGTCGATAATTTTGGAAAAGACTACGGTATTTTATAGCAAGCTGAAGTTGCTGGGGTAAGGAGTACAGTAAAAAGGAGTGCCTTCGCACTCCTTTTTTAATTCAACAGATCTAAGCCAATTTCATCTTGATGGAACTCACAAATCTCTGTAGGGTATGTTCATGATAATACCGTATGAAATAAACCCCTTTCAGGGAGCTCAACTTAACACAGAAAATCTTGCAGAAAAGAGTGATCAGTTCCTTCAGCTACTCAACCAGACTCTGAAAGAGCTGCAGAAAAAAAATCTTCAGCTGGCATGGTTATTTCTTCCACTATCGCGTGCGGATCTGGTAGCCCCTGCAGTCAGTCTTGGGTTCAGTTACCATCATGCAGATGATACGGGACTTCAGTTAGTGTTTCAGCTGCAGCCTAACGCATATATTCCAGGATATGCCACACACTATATCGGAGCTGGCGGAGTTGTGATTGATGATAAAAATCGTATTTTAGTCATTCAGGAGCGTTATCATACCCGTAAACATTACAAACTGCCAGGCGGAGCTCTTGATCCGGGAGAACATATCGCCAGAGGTGTAGTGAGAGAGGTCCTCGAAGAGACAGGAATTCATACTGAATTTATCTCCTTAAACTGCTTCAGACACTGGCATGGCTACCGGCACGGAAAATCAGATATCTATTTTGTCTGCCGCCTGAAACCTCTCAGTTTTGAAATCTCCATGGATCCAAAAGAAATTTCTGAAGCCGTCTGGATGCCTGTCGATGAGTATCTTTCCCAGCCTGACACCCATCCCTTCAATCGTAAGATTGTGCATACAACACTGACGACCAGAGGATTGAAGATTGATGATATTCCTGATTACGGTACGATAGAAACACATGAATTATTGTTTTAATATCCTTCATTCTTCCTATACTTATTTGAGGTAGCATTATGAGTACTGTTCAGATAATCAGCGGTTTTTTTCTTGTAATAATTGTGATAATTCTCCTTATCAGATATTTTAGTAATAAACGAACCGAGGCATTAACTGCGTTTGCAGAATTTGAACACTATAAATTCTCGAAAAATCCGGACGATACACTTCTCCCCTCGTTAAGCGGGTTCCGCCTCTTTTCAAAAGGCCATGCTAAAAAAGTTTCCAATGTGTTGAGAAAAGACTCTGCTGAAAAAGATCTGACTATTTTCGATTACCGGTATACTACCGGCGGAGGTAAAAGTTCTCATACTTGGAACCAGACAGTTATCCTGTATCAATCCAATCGGCTTCAGCTGCCGTCCTTCACCTTACGGCCGGAAAATGTTTTTCATAAAATCGGCAAATCTTTCGGATATGAAGATATAGATTTCGATACACACCCTATATTCTCTAAGCAATATCTGTTGCGGGGAGAAGATGAAATGAAAGTCCGTAAGCTCTTTACAGAAAAAATTCTCTCCTATTTTGATGAGAAAAAGGGATTCTGTGTTGAAGGTGATGGAGCCCGGCTTCTGTTTTACCGCGGCGGCAAGAAGGTTCCGCCTCAGAATATTCCACTTTTTCAAGAGACAGGATTAGAGGTTTTTAATCTTTTTAAAGAAAGTATGATCTGAACTGAAGACGGTGGGAAGTATTATAGGTTTATTTTGAAATTTCGACGATTTGGTCAGACCTATATTTTAATACCATGTATACTTTTTTCTCACAAGGTTCAAATCAGTCAATCTACTTCCCCATTTAAAACTCATTTACCGTTATCTCATCCCAGGATAATCTGTATATCCTTCAGCTCCCGCTGTATAAAAAGTGTCTTCATCCCAAGGTGCAAGCTCCCCTTTTACAGCAAAACGTTCAACAAGATCAGGATTTGATATAAAAGGTTTTCCATAGGCAACAAGATCTGCAAATCCACCCTCTATAATCTGGTTCCCTTTTTCTCTATCAAAAGCGGTGTTTATTATCAGTGTGCCGTTATAGAGCGGTCTATAGCGTTTGGCAATATTCAGTTCTGCTCCGGGAACCTCTGATACATCATTAAAGGGTTCTGAAAGATGCAGATAGGCAAGAGCATAATTATTCAGTTTTTTTACTATGTAATCAAAGGCTGGAATAGTCTCTTCATCTAGCGTCATCCCGAAAATTCCGTGCAGTGATGGGTTCAGCCGTACTCCGATACGGTCTTCCGGCATATGCTTTTTCACCTCATCAAGGACTTCAAAAAGAATTTTTGTTCTCTTCTCAATTGATCCGCCGTATTCATCACTTCGCACATTCGAAGTTCTGTTGAAGAACTGATGCAGCAGGTACCCATTTGATGAGTGGATCTCAACACCGTCAAATCCTGCAGCCATGGCATTCTTTGCTGCTCTGCCATAATCTTTAATCGTGCTCTGTATCTCTTCAATACTCATCTCTTTGGGCTGTACGGTATCTTTGAAGCCTTCGGGTGTAAAGGACCGTGAGTTTGGATTAAGGGCAGAAGCTGATAGCGGTAATTCACCATTATGAAAATCAGGATGGGACATACGTCCAACATGCCAAAGTTGAAGAAATATTTTCCCGCCATTATTGTGAACTGCGGCAGTCACCTCTTTCCATGCTTCAACCTGTTTTTCTGAATAAATTCCCGGTGTGTTGATGTATCCAACTGCTCTTGGTGATATTTGAGAACCTTCGCTTATAATAAGACCTGCCGAGGATCTTTGCGCATAGTATTCGGCTATCAGTTTTGTAGGAATGTGATCCGGATTATTTGCCCGGCTTCTGGTCATCGGTGCCATAACAACTCTGTTATTAAGTGTTAAGGATCCAAGAGAATATGTATGTAACAGTATTTGTTTATTTTCCATTGAGTCAATATAGTACCGGCAGCAGAAAACGTCCATCTAATTCAGTTTTGGGAACATTACCGCTGATTCAAGATGCTAACAGAAATGTCTAATACGTATCAGTTCCTGAAGATTGTCGTTCCTGGGAACATTGCTTATATTTTTATTTTTTCTACTATTTAGAAGCATTATTTAAATATTTATTGAAAATTGGAAGCATTTGTTATATCATACATATTATGGCAGATAATATTATAAGACTATTCCAGACCACCACTTCCTCATTTTTCCTATTTGGTCCCAGGGGAACGGGAAAATCGACATGGTTGAAAAAACAATATCCTGTATCAATTTATATAGATCTATTAGATGATAAACTATATCGAAAATTGCTGGCCAGACCTGAATCTCTGAATGATATTATTTTGGGCAGAAAAAATGAAAAAATTGTTATAATTGATGGAATCCAAAAGGTTCCAGAGTTATTGAGTGTTGTTCATAAGTTAATTGAAGAATATAAGTCATTTCAGTTTATTCTCACCGGTTCCAGTTCCAGAAAACTAAAACGGGCAGGTGTTGATCTACTTGGAGGTAGGGCAATACTAAAAAAGATGTACCCTTTTACGGCCGCAGAACTTGGAAATGATTTTTCTATCAATAATGCTTTATTGTATGGATTAATCCCCTTAATCTATCAATCAAAGGACAAGGAAGATGCCCTGGCCGCTTATATAAATTTGTATCTAAAAGAAGAGGTTCATGCAGAGGGTCTTGTGCGCAACATCTCCAGCTTTGCCAGATTCCTGGAAATTATGAGTTTCTCTCATGGACAAATTATAAATTATTCAGAAATTGCAAGAGAATGCCAGGTAAAACGGCACTTAGTTGAAGAGTACACCAATATTCTTGAAGATCTGTTAATTGCTTACAGAATTAGTCCTTTTTTTAAGCGTGCAAAAAGAATTCTTGTTAAAAGTTCAAAATTCTACTTTTTTGATTCAGGGATTTTCAATACTCTCCGTCCAAAAGGTTCTCTAGATTCACCATCTGAAATAGGCGGAGCAGCATTAGAAGGGTTAGTACTTCATCATCTTATTGCTTGGCTTGAATATGGAAAAAGACATGGGTCTGTATATTTTTGGCAGACTAAGTCTGGCAATGAGGTTGATTTTGTTGTCTATGGAAATAATGATTTTTATGGCATCGAAGTTAAACACTCGAAATCCATTCGTAAAAAAGATCTGCATGGATTAAAAGCTTTTAAAGAGGATTATCCTGAAGCTAAGGTTGTACTGCTCTATATGGGAGATCAGCAACTACTGATAGATTCAATTCTTTGTGTTCCTTGTACCTCTTTTTTGGTTTCATTACACAAAGACAAAAATCCATTGTTCCTATAAAAATTATTTTTAAAAAGGAGAGGAAATTTCAAAATGATTTTATTTTGAAATTGGCTCAGAATCTCATTTTATCAAATAAGGTAGTATTGAATACCCAGTCCAGATTAACGGGATAAGGTTCAGCATAAAATGAGGGATGAACGTAAAAACCATTTGAGAACTCTTTCGCCAGACAACCAGATGCAAATATCCTGAAACGGTAGTTATGATGACAAAAAACACACCAACGAGCTGTGTGGAATCTACTGTATGCAGAAAATTCACCCAGAACATAACATGGATTAAACCAACAAAAGCAGTAAATAGAATCAATCCTACCGCTCTATTAATAAGCTTACCATGCCTATTCTTACTGAAAGTTCCGGATAGATCCCATGCTTCAAAAATATAAATCCAGAGCAGCTGCTCAGAAGAGGCATTTATAGTTGCCCAGAGTACTGCAGTCAGGAGAATCCCCATAATATCAGGCTGGTCTATGGTGATTCTGGATAGATAGGCTAAGATCAGCGCAAGAACTATAACAGCCACATTAATATAAAATATGAGAGGAATTTTCTGTATAGGTTTATTGAAATATCCAGTAGAACCGCGCCTCCATTTAACAATACCCCAGGCTAATCCGTAATAGAGGATCATGGGAATGAGTGCACCGGTTTTCGCATATAAAAGGCTTGCCAGAAAAGGAAAGGCAATTGCTGTTACAGCGGAAAGAATCAGATCAAGAGCGGTTGGTTTCCAAGGGTTAATCATAGTTAGTGTTTCCCAACAGCAACTTCCTTGGTCATTTTCATACTGATGGCATAATAGAGGGATGAGAGCACACAAATTGCCAGATAGATGAACATCATATACTGTCCATTGAATTCGGACTGCATAGAGATCCCTGATAATTTCATTCCAGCAACTCCCATAACATAGGATACCGGAATCAAAAAAAGGATGAAAGATGCTTTTTCCTTAACTTTCCAGACAATATATAAGTAGATGAAACCAGTCAGGAAATTTGAGATTCCAAAAGATCCCATCAATATCAATGCATCAGGATGGGGATCGATCTTTGCGATATTTGCTGAGGCCCAGTTTATGGCAAAGGTATGCATGAATCCTCTAATCAAATCCAAAAGCCCCAGACAAAACAGGATGACAGCATTTACCTTAATAGCAAGCTCTTTCTTAAACATATGCATTCTCCTTAATAAGTAATAAGTGATACATCTGCATCACTCATGATCTTACCATAACCCTGATCACCTGGGATGGCAACAGATTCTTGACAACTGAAACAACTGAAACAGTTAGGCAGATGCTGCGTGAACGAATCATGAAAAGAGAGAATATGTTTGAAGATGCCCTGTCAGCATTGTTCTCTGAGAAACAACCTTCGGAATATCTCTATATCAGAAATAACTGCTGAAGCCGGCTTTGCCCGATTGAGACTCAGAAGGCCATCCTGCCCCAACCTGGTTCAGGATTCGGGTCCAACCCGAGAATTTCGCGTGCAGTCTCAACATAATAGCGGTAATTCTCTATAGGGGTTCCATTGGGAATGCGATGATCCAGACCAAAAACTGCACCGCCGGTTAACATCAGCGGCTGCAGCTTATACTCAAGCTCAGCCAAAATATCCTGCTTTGTTTTGCGCAGAACATGTTTATCGATTCCACCGGATATAGCCAGAGATTTTCCATACTGCTGACGGACCCTGACGATATCCATACCGGCGGCTGGTTCCATAGGATACATCTCAGTAATACCGCATTCCAGAAAATTATCGATAACACTATTCATATTGCCGTCGGAATCCTGCCGGAAGTGCCGGGTTCCACGATCCCGAAGCAAATTCCATACTTTACGGTAGTAGGGTTTGACAAACTCTTCAATCTGTACAGGACCGATCATACTACCGGTTTTTCCTGCCATATCCTCATGGACTGAAAGGTGATCTATCTCAATCTCCCTACTGACCTTATCCCAGACCCGGAAAGAGGTCTCCCCGAGGGTAGTCATAATATCATGAATAAGCTCAGGGTCTTCATAATAGGCATAGCAGAGATTTTCCTCACCAATCAGCTGGCGGGGCTCATCAAAACCACCGGGAATCCAGGCACATATCAGCTCTCCTTCAGAGCGGGCTTGTTTTGCAGCTTCCAGCCAGCCAGCAGTGAAGCGCTGTTCACTATAGGTATAAAGAGGTTTAATTTTCAGCCAGGAGTCCATATCAGTTACCGGATAATCAAGAGGCAGAGGAACGGACGCTGAAGATTTTATCAGCTTCATTGTTCTCCCAAGGCTATCCCGGGTCAGGGTATATTCATGAGTATTTTCCAGAACAATCTCCGCCAGCCCGCCACACAGGCCTGGATTCGCCTGAACTACATGCTGGTTCACAAAATCGAAACCGAAAGCTGTAAGATTAATCTCCTCTTCCGAAGCTCCCTGCTGCCGCCACTCCTCAGGGAGACCAACCAGCGGACCGAACAGTTCCACAAATAGCGGTCTCTCAAATTCACCGAATGTTATATATGCTAAGTACTCTTCTCTGTTTATTTTCATACTATGTATTTTAGCACCATTTTTAGGTGAAATAAATGGATTTTTACCTCTTGTTATTGTACTATTACACCATGTTTACGACAAAGATCAAGATTAATTCTCTCCTCTATTCTGAATGTGTTGCCGAGTGGAGCTGGGATACCAGAAAAAACGTACTGATTGATTATGACTTGTGGTATATAGCAAAAGGTACGGGAACATTGCGTACAGACTCTGCGGTTTTCAATCTTTCACAGGGAAGCTGTTTTATTCTGCAGCCGGGTAAAGGCTATCTGGCTACCCATAATCCTGATGACCCTTTAACGGTATATGCGGTTCATTTTGAGCTGTGTTCATCACCGGATCCGGAACTACCGTTTGCTATCAAGCTGGATGATTTTGTTTTTTTTGAGAAACTGTGCCGAAGATTAGTAGAGTCTGATGAACAGCATAGAGAGATCTGGATGTATGCCATACTGGATGTGTATGTAAGAACGTACGAATCCAAGACGACGCGGCTGACGGTCAACCAGGAAAGGGTCGTAAAAATCAAACACTTCATTGAGGAAAATCTGGATAATCTGGAAAACAAGCTCTGTCTGGATGAAATTTCCGCATCTATATTCTTGAGCAGGAATCAATGCAGCAGGGTTTTCAAACAGGTTGCAGGTGTAACTATACAGGATTACATTCTGAAAAAAAGGCTGGAAAAGGCTGCAGCCCTGCTATTACAAAGTAACCTGCCGATAAAATCTATAGCCCGGCTTTGCGGATATAGTGATCCCACATTCTTCTGCCGCCAATTTAAAAAGATCCAGGCCTGCACTCCTCAGGAATTTCGTAAAAAACAGATGTCATTTATCATGTAATACAAAAATTTCCGGATACTAAACTGCAGCAAGAGATTATGGCTGCCCTGCTTTCCGGACATTTTTATCAACAAAGAGCAGCGACTGCAAAAAAACTGTTACCCAAAAACTTTATCAACGTCAATTATCATCCCGGCAAAGCGCATCGACTTAGCCTGATGTCCCCGCATATACACTGCATCGGTATCCAATTCACAGTCCTTAAAAGAGTAGATCATAATAGTCTCATTCATCGGATCTACAATCCAGCACTCATCAACCCCGCTCTCCATATAGAGTCCGAGTTTTTTAATACGGTCCCTGCTCCTGGTTGAAGGAGATACTATTTCAACAACCAGCGTGGGAGTTCCCTTATACTTATCCTTTTCATTAATATCTTTCTCATAATCGCAAAGCACCAGTACATCCGGCTGCACAACATTGATATCATCTTCATTTACTTCACGTAAAAGTTGTATATGCTGCCGTATCAAATCGATATCAAAAGGTGCCACAAAAGGAGCACATGAATCATGCTCTCTCAGAAACTCCCAGAATGCAATATACAGAATTCCTACAATCCGCTGATGAGTAAAACTTGGAGAAGCCAGGAGAAAAATTTCACCATCTATCAACTCATATCGATTATCACTCTTTTCTGTCATATCCAGAAACTGCCGGTAGGTTACATATCCTTCTTTCTTCGGACTCATCCCGTAGTCAGGAAAAGGTTCTCCTGCCTCATATCCTTCTGAATTCCGCGGATAGCAGAGCAGCATTGCCTGCTTTTTTCCGTTTCTGGTAACTACAATGTTCTCCACCTTACAAAGCTTCAGATACTTCCCGAAGTTGTTCTGCACCTCAGTTGCTGAGACATACATACCGTACCTCCTGATTCTATTTATTAGCTAATCTGTTCATAGTATACATTATTTTTAGCTATTTATACAGCATATTAGCTAATATATTACTGTGTATGAACAGAGACTTTTGGGCAAAGGGGGTGCATCCTGAACATCTACCGGAAATAATAAAAAGTTTTGGTTTAAAGTGGGAATTTTCAGCGTTCTGTGAGAATATAGAGCTGCATTTACGAATTAGTGTGTAAAAGTTGTTCTTTGCAAAATGGACTAAAACCTTCGGTTTTTGTCTTTTAATTTTGAAAGAACCTCAAAGGAGTAATCATTTGAATAATTGGAAAGAGTTTTTTAAAGCTGGTGAGATGCACAAGAGAGAGGTGGTCGAAGAAGATGTAGTCCGCCATATATATACCGGGAAAAATATACAGATAGTTGAATATTATTTTCCTCCCCATAAAACATTTCCCCTGCACAGTCATAACAAAGAAGAACAAATGGGGTTTCTGCTAAAGGGAAAAATGGGTTTTAACGTGAACGGTATTAAAAAAGACCTGGAACCGGGAGATTGGTACCATGCAGCAATCGGTGTGGAACATAATGCTTGGACCTATGACGAACCCTCTGTTCTGATAGATATTTTTTCACCACCCAGA
>JADHUD010000008.1 GCA_016784705.1 Spirochaetia bacterium
TGCTTTGCATTTTTGGAAATTGGCTTTTGAAGTTTGTCGATATATTCAAATAAATAATTATTATATAATTATTTATTTGAAATACAAACTTCTGACCAAATCGTCGAAATTTCAAAATAAAATCATTTTGAAATTTCCTTAATCAATATATTATTACTGCTTACGATCTCCAAAACTTCCTGTTTTTGCAAAGCATCTGTTTGGTAAATTAAAGCAATTTCTGTTTTCCAGTCAGAGAATCGATCCTTATCCTGATGACTGAAACGCTCTCCAGGGCTGCCGGCGGAATATCCCATGTACCCTTCCCCGTATGCTGATGCATAATCAGCTGGAAACCCTGCTGTTTTTCGTCAGGGTCACTAACTAATTCAGCTTTCCCGAAACCGATTACTGAACGGTACTGAACAGAAAACCCGCAGGCAGTCTCGGACGAAATCATCTCTATAGAGTCTGAGACCTCAAAACAAACCCGGTTATGTATTTTCAGCAAATCAATTTTTTTCCCCTCGGGAGCTGCATGCATATAGATACAATCCGGTGTATACCCATATGACATAGGAACTATATAGGGGTCTTCTCCATCAACAAGACCAATCCTACAGATTGTGTTTGTGTTGAGAATATCCTCAATTATACTTTTATCCAGAATTTCCAAATCACTTCGCCTCATGCTCTTACCCCTGTTTTGAACCTGGTACACCTGCTGCACCTGCACCAGAACTGTTCTGCTATCATTACGTAAAATCACGAATTACTCAAGAATACGGAATAAAAGCAAGTCTGCAGATATAAAGTTCATTACCTATCCGAGTATCTCCTGATAAAGAGATATTCTTTGGATATATACCATAAACCAGCATCTCATGCTACACTGAATAATACCTATCAGACAGGAGCTTTTTTATGTCCTTAGAGCACTACTTTTCATCGTTCAGAAACAATATTGCAGGTATTCACAAAAAAATTTTCCTACCGGACATACAAGAGGAAAAGCCGCTGCTTTATGCTGATTGGATCGCTTCCGGACGTTTATACGGACCAATTGAAACGTATATGCTCGAAACGGTTGGCCCCTATGTTGCGAACACGCATACTGAGACCACCCTCACAGGAACAACGATGACACAAGCCTATCATGCAGCCCGTGAAACAATCAAATCACATGTTCATGCTGATAATGAAGATTGTCTGTTCCTCGCCGGATACGGGATGACCTCTGCAGTAAATAAACTTCAGAGAATTCTGGGGTTGAGAATCCCCGAATCCATGAAGAACCTGGTTTCGGAGGAGGAGAAACCTGTTGTTCTGATTACCCATATGGAGCACCATTCAAACCAGATCACCTGGGAAGAGTGTAATGTAGAAATTAGAATAATTCCCCCTGACAGTGAAACAGGGCTCCCCGATTTGCAGGAATTGGAGAAAATGGCTAAAAAATTCAGCTCAAGACCGTTGTTAATCGGTGCGTTTTCTGCCGGTTCAAATGTTACCGGTATACTGACTCCCTATCATGAAATGGCAAAAATTATCCACCGGTATGGCGGGAAATGTTTTGTAGATTTTGCTGCCAGTGCTCCCTATGTCAATATCAATATGCATCCTCCAGAACCTGGAGCTCACCTTGATGCAGTTATGTTCTCCCCTCACAAATTTCTGGGTGGTCCCGGATCTTCAGGTGTCCTCATAATGAGCCGCGAGCTCTACCATAATACGGTTCCAGACAGTCCCGGGGGAGGAACTGTTCAGTGGACTAATCCTTTTGGTTCTCATCTCTATATTGATGATATTGAAATTCGCGAAGACGGAGGGACTCCGGGGTTCCTGCAGGCTATCAGAACCGCTTTAACCATCAAAGTCAAAGAGGCAATGGGGGTCGATAACATACAAGCCCGTGAAGAGGAGCTGATGAAGATTCTCTTTGATGAACTTGAGGGTGAAAATGATATTTTCATTCTTGAAAAACACAACAAGAATCGTCTGGGAATACTCTCTTTCTTCACCAAGGGTGTACATCATAATCTTATTGTACGGTTGTTAAATGATAGGTTCGGCATCCAAACCAGAGGAGGATGCAGCTGTGCCGGTACGTATGGGCATATTTTATTTCATATCAATAAGATTTCCAGTTCTAAAATCCAATCGATGATAACCGGGGGAGACCTCACTGAGAAACCCGGCTGGGTGAGGCTTTCCATTCATCCAACCATGACAGATGATGAAGTCAGATATATAGGCCGTGCTGTTAAAGAAATTCTTCTGCATGCAGATGAGTGGAGAAAACAGTATGCTTTTGATAAAAACAGCGGCGATTTTAACCGTGTCAGCGGATTCGGACCTGAAATTCCGGATATTATCGGCTCATTCCCGGTTTAGAAAGTTCATCCTTACTTTTTGTTTCTATCGGCAACCGATCCGCGTACCACGATTTGACCGTAAAAAAGGTAGTGTACTGAATCAGTCGTGAAATTTTCAATCTTATTAAGCAGTCCTTCTATAGTTTTATCAACCATTCTCTCCATCGGCTGTTTGAAGGTTGTAAGCGGATAATGAATTTCGTTATTCAGCGGTATTCCATCAAATCCTATAATGGAGATATCTTCGGGAATTCTCAGTTTTGTTTTATACTTGATATAATCAATAAAGCCGAGTGCCATTGCATCTGCAGCACAAAAAACACCATCAAACTCTATGTTATTCTTAATTAAAGTTTCAGCAGCTGCAAATCCTGCTTCATACTTATAATTCCCTGGAAGAACTGTAACTTCTGACAACCCTCTGCTTTTCGACTGTTCAACAAATCCTTTTTTCCTGTCCCGATTGGTTGAAGACTTTTCTTCACCGGAAATATAGACTAATTTTTTATGCCCGCGATCTATCAGATAATTGGCTATAGTTTTCCCGCCGTCAATATTATCGCAGCAAACCGTATTTACATTCAGTCCATCACTGATTCGATTAAAAAGAAAGACCGGCGTCTTATACCGGAGGCAGCCCTCGACCAGCGGTGATGAAAGAGTGGCTGAAGTAATTACCAGGCCTGCAACCTGATATTCAAGAGCAGTCTTGAGATTTTTCTCTACTCCAAGATCATCATACAGATTAAAAATCATAACCAGATATCCGGCTTTCTGCAGTTTCTTTGTAAAGAGAGAAAGAACTCTCATATAAAATTCACTCTCAAACTCACTTATAACAAATCCGATAATCTTTGTACTCTGCGAGTTCAGGGATCTGGCTATCTGACTGGGTCTGTATCCCAATCTTTCAGCTATCTCCAATATTCTTTGCTTTTTCGTATCGGATACACTGATACCGCTGTTGTTAAACACTCTGGATACAGTTGATTGCGAAACTCCTGCCTCTCTGGCTACATCTTTTGATGTTGCGCGTTTATTCTGCAGAATCTTTGCCATAGACAGCCACCCCTAAGTCAAGTTAGGATCCTAGTATATCACGGATCTGAGCTACACCACTACGAAAACTGTGTATTACCGGAACCGGTTTATCCTTGCACTTTTCAACCAGGCTGATCATACTGCCTTGTGCCAGACAAACTACATCGTTCTCATCACACGCTTTATCGATAGTAGCCATCAATATTGCATCATGCTTTGCTTTATTTCCCTCTTTCAGCAGCGCATCATAAGCCCCCTCGGCAAAGCACTCATTTACCACAGCATCTGCGCCCAACTCCTTGATCGTTGTCTCTACCAGCCGTACAGATGGTCCAAGTGTGGTATATGCTGTTGCAACTACACCAATCTTCTTCCCCAAACGTATTGCTTCATGAGCCATTGGTGAATCTACTTTGATGTAGGGAATTGATATCAGTTTCTGTGCAATATCGGCAACTTCTCCGACTGATGAACACTGATTGAGAATCAAATCACATCCGAGATTCTCAAGTTCCTGTGCATAGTTGCATATTCTTCGTACTACTGCCGTAGTTGGTCCGCCATTTGCCAACACCTCTTTTAAAAGTGAGTCATCTATGATATTAATCATTTCAACTTCGGGAAGCAGCTCTGCAAAAAGTTCTTTAAGTGCTTCTACTGAATAGAGAAAGGTATGTATTACTCCTACTTTCTTCATTTCTGTGTTCTCCTGCATTCTTAATTATATGTATTGCAACAGGGTGACAGTAACACTGTTTCCCTATCTATCTATCTATCTCTCTCCATCGCCTCAATCAGCGGAAGTTTTTTCCCCGAAAGAAACCGGACCATCGCACCGCCTGCAGTGCAGACATAGCTGAAATCAGTGAGTTCTGTAAACCGGGCGGCCGCACTCACACTGTCTCCGCCGCCAACAACGGAATAGCCGTCAGATGCAGCAATTGCCTTCCACAACTCTTCGGTTCCTTTGGCAAACAGATCGTCTTCAAATACTCCGGCAGGTCCGTTTACAAACAATGTTCCCGCCCGGGCAATAATATCTTTATACCGGTCTATAGTCACTCTTCCGATATCCATAAAGAGCTTGTTTGCCGGAAGATCGGCAAGAACAATCTCTTTACGTACCCCGCCTTCCCCATAAGCCAGATCATCGGGCATAACAATGCGTCCCGGATAGGATTTCAGATAAGTTTCAGCCTCGGCAATAAATACTCCCAGGTTCCGGTCTTCGATGAACTTCGTTACCTCCGTCCCTAAATCATAACCGGAGGCTATCAGAAAGATATTTCCGGTTACCCCCATTGTAAGAATTATATCGGCAGTACCGTTTGCCAGCACCTGCTCCATCATCCCGAAGGCATCGGAAATCTTAGCACCGCCCAAAGCAAATACCGCCGGATGAACCGGCTCTTTCATCACTTTTGTAAGTGCACTGACCTCCTTATAGAGCAGAGGTCCTGCAGCACTGGGCAGCAGTTCCTGAAATGCTACCATACTCGGTGCATTCCGGTGAGCTGCAGCAAACGCATCATTAATGTAGAGGTCAAATAAGGGAGCAAGCGACCGTACCAGCCAGGTATTCAGCATAGCTTTGGGCTGCAGTTTCACCGCATCCTCAAAGGAGGAGATCTCTTCACACAAATACCGCAGATTACCAAGGATTATGCAGTCGCCCTCCTTCAGCTTCTCTATGGCTTTTTGGGCAGCGGGGCCGCAGACATCATCGATATAATCCACTTTCCGTCCCAGTTTCCCGCTCAGTATTTCTGCATGCTCGCTTAAAGGTATCAGGTTCTGGTAATCAAGCGTATCGCCCTGATGAGCGATCACCGCAACCCTGGCCTCCTGCTCAAGCAGCCATTCGAGTGTAGGCAGGCTCTTGTCTATCCGGTTCTCATTTACGATCCGTTTGGTGACCGGATCAATCGGGGAGTTGATGTCCAAGCGAAGCAGTACCCGCTTTCCTTTAACTGCAAAGCTCTCCATCGGCAGAAACCCCGGGGAGCCTGAAACTTCCCCTGCGATAAGTTCAATTCCCTTTTTCATCTATTTCATCCAAAGATATTTATTTGTTTCAGCAGTTCCCTCTTCCCGTGTCAACTGCATTTTCATTGCTGCACGTATACCGTCCATTGTCTCCGGGATTACCACAGACTCCTGCGGTATATTCATGGCAAACATAATATCATCTCCGCTGTTTACAATAGACTCTTCCCAGACTGCTACTTCATACATATCTCCGCGTTTGTTGCCCAGATCCCTGGCATACTTAAATAGTGAAGCATTCCCCAGAAATCCATCTTCAAGTCGTACTACTTTAATTCTCGGATGTGCATTGAAAATCGCCAGCAGCTCTTCTTTACTGATTTTACCCCTGGTACTTACTACCGGAGTAATTATGTGCCCGTGAGTAACCGGTGTGTGTATCAGAATTCCGGTTGCATCGACGTGCGGCATAATAGTCATTAAGTCCAGACATTGATGGCTGGGAGCCTTATCAACCTGCAGGGCATTGGTTAAGCCGCGGTGATAGTCTCCGGGATCCGCAACTCGTCTGATAATAGTTATTGCAGTCTTCACCACTCCTACCGCACGGTCGATGGCATCGATTGCACGAATCAATCCGGTAGTATTACAGCTGGTAAGTTTTAGGTAGTCAGCACCGACACCTTTCTCATAGTTTGCATAACCATGAAAAAACACATCTGCCACATCATTCTTCTCCCCGCCCTGAAAAATTGCTTTGGTATGATACTTTTGATAAAGTTCTTTGTTTTTCGCACCTATACCGGCACTGGTCGCATCAAGCATGATATCCACTTCCTGTACCAGCTCTTCAAGGGTTCCGCTTACCGGAATTCCTATATCGGTGAGCAGGTGTTTTTTCTCCGGCAGTGCTGTATAGAGTCTGTACTTCATTCCGCTCTCATAAAGAGCACGAATTGGCAGTGTCGGGGCTACATCGGCAACTCCAACCAGTTCCATGTCTTTCTGCCAGGCTACCCCATCGGCAAGTCTCTGTCCTATTACGCCGTATCCGGCAACTCCAACTTTAATCATACTGTTCTCCTTCTTAACTTAGTGATATAAGGCAATTTCAAAAATCGAAGATTTTTAGGAAAGAACCTCATGTTTTCATACAATTCAGGCTATCTTCCCGGATATTCATCAGCAAATGATCCGGTAATAGCTCTGGCTGTTTTACTCAGTGTTACGGTATCTGACATAAGCAGCAGCAGCTGATATCCTTTGTCATACTTCACTTTAGCATCATCCCATGAACCGGCAACGGTAGCAAGAATTTTATCACTTGCGAATACTTTTTTCTCTACTTCACCTATAACTTTCTGCACTTCAGGATGCTGGGGATTGCAGAAATATCCCATGCTTGTGGCAAGGTCCATCGGGCCGATAAATATCCCGTCCAGTCCTTCCACTTTGAGCAGTTCATCCAGATTTGCCACTGCTTCAGGAGTCTCCACTGCGGTCATGAGAAAAATCTCATCATTAGCTCTCTTCATATAATCCATAGAGTTGTTTCCAAAATGCGGAGCTTTGGGACTGCCGGCAACTCCACGGATTCCTTCTGTCGGATACCTTACGGCCTTAACTGCAGCTTCCGCTTCTTCAGCAGTATTCACATAGGGAACTAAAACACCGTAGACCCCGGCATCAAGAATTTTCTTCAACTGCACAAAATCATTCCAGGGTGCCCGAACAAAAGGAATCGCTGGTTGTCCTTTCAAGGCATTTATCTGATTGATCAGCATCATGATATCTCCGGGACCATGTTCCAAATCTATCATAACCGCATCAAATCCTGCATCTCCGAGTATCTCCGCTGTAATAGGACTGGCAGCCTGAGCCCACGCTGCAGTAACTTTTCTGCCCTCTTTCAGCAGTTTTTTTACATAATTTTCATGTGTAATTTTCATAATCGTATTATTCTCCCCCTAATCGTTTTAACGGATACCCAGAAAACTCCTGAACTGCCGCATAAAAGGCTTTCAAATTCTCAGGAGGAATATCATATCCAATGTTATGACAGGTTGCGATAATGTAACCGCCCCCTTTTCCCAGATCACACAGACGCATATTCACCTCTTCCCTGATTTGATCCGGAGTCGCGTTTACCATGATGTTCTGTACATCTATAGCACCATGAAATGCAATAGTATCACCATACCGCTCATTCAGAGCACGGGTATCTTTCAACTCCTCAACTGAGGTCTGTACAGGGTTGAGAATATCAACCCCCATCTCAATCATCCCGTCAATAATCGGTAAAACCGATCCGTCAGTATGAAACATTACATTCACATGCGGGGCTAATGATTTTATATGTGCAATAAGTGCTGCCTGCCGGGGTTTCATGAAAGTTTCCCACATATCCTTTGACATCAGCATTGAGTTCTGACTGCCGAAGTCATCAGTCAAGTAGACAATCTGCACATACTCACCTACTTCACGCATATAGTTCGTGTACATCTGTTTATAACAGTCTGTAACTTTATCAAGCAGCGCATTGGCAAATTCAGGTTCAAGGTAGAAATCCATGTATAATTGATCATACCCTCTCAGCTCCAGGCTAGTCTGAAGGATTCCGCCTTTTATGCCGTCAGCTCCAATCACATAGTCACTGTTTTCGTGCAGATCCTGTGCTCGCGCCCGCAAACCGGCAAACATGGCTGGATCGTTGAGTTCCGGCCATGGATAGGTTTCGATATCGGTAAGCTCTTTCTCCCGCAGAGGAGCATCATATACCGAAAAATAGTCCCCGGAGTTTCTAAACAGAACGCCAAACAGATTTCTATAGTGATCTGCATCGATTTCTTCAATCTGCACCCAATTGGGTATCAGCCATCTGAAATCGATCCCCCAGGCTTCCAGGAGATCTTCATCCGAGACAACGCACTGGCTCATTCTGTCAAGAATGACACCCTCTTTAGGGGGAAGCCCCATGATTTCACGTATCTTTGCATAGCCGAACTTATGTATTGAACCAACCTGCTTTCCCTGATCCACCAGAACCCGGCCGACTTCCTGATGATTCATGGCCGCAATAAAAATTTCTCTTCTATTCATCGTTACTTCCATATTCTTACGAAAAAACTACTGGTTCTATATCAAGCATCTTACAGACCTCAACCAGCTCTTTTGTATAATTTCCAGCAACACCTGAGATATGATTGGATCCATACTCATTAACAAAATCCTCAACGGAGAAATTGACTTTGGCAAACAGCGCAGGGAGCTGATGGGGACCGCGGCCTTCAACAAATTTCTCAACAGTCTCTTTGTCCGGTGTTACGGCTTCTGCAGGAATAATAGCCATCCGGTATTTTCCATCAACCCGATAGAGTCTTGCAAGCTGTATTGGTCCAGGTGATGCAAAAAAACCTGAAATAGCTGCACCGCCCGGGCGGATAGATTGTTTAATCGTTATGAGATTGAGATTCTTTTCGGGTTTCTCGTTTCGGCCTGCATACCATGCACAAAGAGCACCGCAATTAACGCAGTAGACAATTTTTTCATCATCATCAATATGACTGACATCAGCAAATAGCGTCGGCAGCCCTCCTGAAACTATTTTAAGAATCTGCTGGGTAAGTGCTCCGTCCCCATCAGCCTCACAAGCCATGACAAGACCCTCTTTTTCACCCTCTTCACCGTCAAAATTGTCCGGAAGAAATGTAGCTGTCATACATTGCGGAACATAATTATTTGATAGTTCCGGCATGCACTTGATTGCAGTAAAATCCAAACCAAGTTCCTTGCAAATATCTTTTGTACCAATATAGCAGGCAAGCTGGAAATCAAATTTTTCTTTGGTGAATTTGTCATCATTATAGAGAACTTCTTTTGCATGCTTTTCAATCCATTCCCGCATCCGGTCAATCCGTTCCTGTGAAACCAATTCTGCACGGCGAAGAATCTCAACCTGATCAATATGTTCAACATCAACCCCAAACTGCTTCCGCCATCCCATCGGATCAAAGGTTGCTGTATCTATACCTATTGACCTTCCTCCGAAGTAGCCCATAACTGAACCTTTAAGACGGTTTTTAACTGCTGATGCACGGAGAAGCGGCAGCAGTTTCTCCCTGTACATCTCTTCGGTATAATCCGCACGAATTCGTTTATGACTCTGTCCAATCTGGGAAAGAGCACCTGACGCACCAAACAAACCAACACAGCCATGTGTAGACATGTCACGATTCCCCAGCACGATGGTAAACATCTCCATTCGCTGAACACCGTGCACTACCAGATTGGGGGAGGTCCAGCATGGGGTATGGGCAATAAATACATCAATACCTTCAGTTTTCAGCATATCCACCTGATTGTTGATCTCTTCACGTGATCTTGCAGGCTCTTTTACCGATACAAGCTCTACAGGAAGGGTTTTCAGAATCTCCACAGCCAGTTCGTGTCTTGGAACGGTCATTTGCTTAAATACTTTATTCCACTCTGGGTCTCTGTTATCACCGAACGTGATAATTCCAATTTTTGGTTTATTCATAGTCTGCAGCTCTCCTAAAGAAGACAATGACGTGCAGAGCATTACACCCTCAGGTATTCAACCCTGCTCATCCATCTTTATCACGTTTTATTTACAAATCTTATTTAATCAATTGCCCTTTGCTGTCATGATCTTTGTCATATACAATATCTGAAGTACCGTTATAACCAGCCGGATTTCTAAATCCAAGCGGATTTATACCGCAGGGGTATTTTGTGATAATTTCATCAACAAGTCCTGCGTAATGTTTTACAACGCCTTCAACAACCCCTTTACCTTTTTCATAAGTTGCTTTTGTGGGATCGCCGATAACGCCGTTATCAAGATCGTCCTTTTCCGGAAGGGCAAAGGTCCCTTCAAAGTGGTAGAGTGTACCTGCAGCTGCTGCCTGACCCGGAGCAATTTTCCATTTTGAATCAATAAGAGGTGTGCCGTAACCAGCTTCAGCCAGTTCCATCTTGATAAACTGCGGATAGAGATAGAGTCCAACTGAAGTCTCTGCTTCATCAGCATGCCACATGTAGTCTTCAAGAACTGTTTTGTCGTCCCGGAGGAAGTCGTACCATGTTGATGAGATGGTAAATAATCCCTCGATACCTAATTTATGTGTTGCAACGATAGTGGATGATACCTGGCCATGAGCCGAAATGATTAAGAACTTATTGTACCCGGATACCGCAGCTCCTCTGATGATATCCATCAGAAGACCAATGTGTGTTTCATACGTTAATGGAATTGTTCCGGGCATTCCCCAATGGTGATGAGGATGCGATCCGTACATAGGACAGGGCAGAAGCATGGCTCCTGTTTTCTCGGCTACTTTCTCAGCAATTCCTATGGCGTTATAGGTATCCATGCCGGTGGGGGCATGTGCTGCATGCTGTTCAATTGCTCCTATTGGTAGGATTGCAATATCACAAACATTCTTTGCATATTCAACAACCACGTGTGCACTATTTTCCTGAAACCATACAGAATCTCTCTGGTTCAACTTAAATTCAGTCTGCTTTTTCATGACTCTTTCTCCTCTATAGCTATTTTAATGTGTATTTTTACGACTTTTACAGTCTATTGTCCATGTTAAATTGTTCTTCCAGTGCTTTAAGATCTTCAACCAATTCCACCGGTAATGGAATTCCGGACTTTCTTCTTACCATCTCACAGTTGTACTCAATCTCTCCGGGAATTATTTGTTCAGTCTGCGGTTCAGCCATGGGGGTGGATTTAATCATATCAACCCACTGAGCCATTCTTCCGGCAAACTCTTCTTTCTCCATAAAAAATTCCGGATCGATAACGCAAAAAGCATGCGATGTCAAACTCGGCTCATCTGCATGCTTGTACATGCTTTTTATGTTCTGCAAAAAGGGTCCTCCGCTCATAACACCGGTAATGATATCGATGAAGAGGGACATTCCTAAACCTTTATGCATCCCGGCAGGAAGCAGAATCCCCTCAAACCCTTTAAACGGGTCATCGGTCGGGTTCCCATCTGTATCGATTGCCCACGTGGACGGTATTTTATCACCTTTTTTTTGAGCCAGAAGAAGCTTCCCTCCGGCAACAGCACTCATGGAGATATCCAGAGAAAATGGATAGGGTTTGCCAATTGGTGCTGATAAAGCTAATGGGTTATTCCCGGATACTGGTTTTTTATTCCCCGGCATACCAATATTGGGAATGACATTTGTGGTTACAATTCCCAACATCCCTGCATCAGCAGCTATCCGGGTATATAGAGAAGCGGCACCAAAATGATTGCTGTTTTTAACTATAATCATTCCTAACCCAAACTCTTTCGCCTTTGCCACTGCAGCTTTCATAGCTTTGACACCTACCACATACCCCATTCCGGCATCTCCATCCATAATCGAAAGAGGACCGGCTTCGCCTTTTACATAAAAGGGGTTTGCCAGTTTGTTTACTGCACCTTTAAGCACTCTTTTTATATATGCAGGAGTTCTGAGTACTCCATGCGAATCCACTCCCCAAAGGTTTGTCAGTATGGTGCATCCCGCACAGATTTCTGCATCTTCTTTGGATAAACCCGCCTTCGAGTACATTTCAGAAAGATAAATCTGCAGTTTTTCCGCTTCAAAAAATATTTGTTCTGCCATTTTCCTACCTTGCTTCTTGATAAACTTTTTGATAAACATTTGAATACGTAGTCAACTATAGCAATATAACCTGCTTCTGTCCAGAATAAATACACTATATTAAGTGCAAATATTCAGCTTTTCTACCAGACTTAAAACTATCAACTAATGTTGATCATCCTATCAACTACCGTTGATCATCCTCCAGAATAAGGAGACTGAAGGATGACTTTATCACCTTCCTGCAGCTCCTGAGACAGCTTGCCCATCCTGCTGTTAACAATCGGAAACAAGTGCTTCCTTATCTTCGGATCAACATGAAAATAGTCCATTATTGATTCAATGGTCGGATTCTGCAGCTCAACCTCTTCAAAATCTTTAGGAAGCCCGAATTCAGACTCACCCCGAACTGTTACTTTCATCACCTAAAACTCTCCAATCAGCCAATCCAGCTCATTCTGATAGAGACAGGTCTCAGTAGGCACTCCATCTTCATCCCAGAGATTTATCGCATAATAGGTTCTGATTGCCTTATTGAAAGTTTCTTTATCAATATAGAAACCGGCACAGGGACCTCCCCCTTCAAGCGGGGTAAACATTCTCTCAGGCAGTGTATCATCCTTGACGGTCAAGCCTTCCCGTAAATTGAAAATCCTTGACATAGTTGAGTGCTTTTCTCCGATCTTAATCAGATTCCAAAGACTTGCACTTTCCCATCCTGTCACTGCCTGCATATATTCACCAATGGAGCTGATGGTAAACGGTCCGTTGGGCCGCACACAGAAATCACAAATACCGATAGCATTAAATCCATTATAAAGGGATTGATTTACAAAGAAATTCCGCACTTTTCTAGGTGACAGGTCTGTTGCTGGAAGCGGTTCGTTGATGCCGATTGCTTCATAGAGAGCTGCTCCACCTTCTGTAGCCATGACGTGGTCATGCTGTACTTCCATATGATCAGGACCGGCTGACGGAAGGGCATATGCCAGAGCAAGGCCGGCTTTCCCCCGTGGATCATGTGCAGGAAAAGCGGAGTTTTTTACCTGTATCGCATATTCTGCAGTCTCTTCCCCGAAGTGGGCAATGGCGGTTTTGAATCCTTTTGTTAGAATAGCCCCAACTCCTTCTGACTTACACATCTTCTCCAGCAGAATCAGCATATTATCTGAATTCCCGAAATTCATCTCAAGACCATCTAATTGATCTTTCGAAATCAATCCGTTCTCAAAACACTCCATTACCCAGGCAATAGTCACACCGGCAGATATTGTATCCATCCCGGACTGCTGACAGAGCTGATGGGCGGCACTGACAGGCTTAAGATCATTCACGCCGCAGCAGGATCCAAAAGCCATTGTAGTCTCATACTCAGACCCTCCGTAGGCAGGATCGACTTTGTACTTACCATCATCGATCTCTACTTCCCTTTTGCAGCTTATAGGACAACGGTAGCATGTTCCCGTTTTCTTCAGGATAGTCTCCATATAGGTGGTTTCAGCGAGATTCTCAAAATCATCAAACACACCGTGCTGAAAGTTATATGTAGGGAAAACTCCTACTTCCTGGGTCGCCCTTACACCCCGCATGGTACCGTATTTTGGAAATGTATTTGGAATCTCTTTCCATTCTCTGATCAGATCCTTGACTATCTCCTTGACCCGTTCTTCGTTATACATTGGAAGCTTTTGTGTTGTTCCTCTAACAGCTATTGCTTTCAGGTTTTTACTGCCCATGACAGCGCCCATTCCAAGGCGGCCGTTTGCATGTTTGAGTTCATTGATAATACAGGCATAGGAACTCATTTTTTCACCGGCTTCTCCTATTAATGCAATTCGTGTCTTTGAATCTTCAAGTTCGTCTTTGATTGCATCATGAGCCTCTTTTAACTTTTCACCCCAGAGATGTTCTGCAGATTTTATCTCTGCAGCACCATCTTTTATTGAAAGATAGACCGGTTTTTCTGATTTTCCTGTCAGAATGATGCCTTCATATCCGGCAAATTTCAGTTCAGGACCCCACCAGCCGCCGGCTTCAGTCTCTCCATACCCCCCGGACAATGGTGATTTACCCACTATTGACATTCGGCTCAATCCCGGTCCAGGTGTTCCGGTAACAAAGGAGGTCATGAATATGAGATTAGCTTCAGGGCTCAATGGATCTATTCCACCTTTCTGTTCCCTAAGAAGATAATAGAGTGCCAATGTATTTCCTCCAAGATATCTCTTGAACAGTATCTCCGGAATTTCCTCAGTAGTGATTTTTCCAGTTGTCAGGTCTACCCGTAATAACTTGCCCCATGCTCCGTACATATTATTTTCTCCATATATTATTAATGATTACGCAATCATATATTTTTACCACACTTCCGGAAATATATCCAGCTATTTTTTGTTACAATTTTTTTATTAGCTTTGATTGCTTCGCTTCGATTAAAAATTACTCCTGACTTTTCGCCTCTTTTCCAGCTTCCAGGGATCCAGAGACCACCGTAAACGCTCGCGTACAATTACCAATAGTGAAGCATGTCCTATTGAATACCCAAGGACAATAACCATTACCGCAGAGAGCAGTATTCCAGCAGAACGCATTGCGTACATTGGCGAGGGAATTAATGATGCAAACCCAATAACCGTAATTAAAGTTGTCATAAGAAGAGCCCGGCCGATTTTCTGGATCACCTCTTCCATCCTGCCGGAGCCTTCAATCCTATAGCGATGGCCAATTTGTACTGCATTACTAATCCCGATTCCCATCAAAAGAGGTACCGTAATGATAGTGATAAAATCAAACTTTATCCCCAATAGTACCATCACCCCAAGCAGCGCGGTAAGTTCTGCCAGAAAAGAGAGAGCTGTAAGTACGGCAAGCTTTATATTCCTAAAACCAAGCAGAAGAATAATGAAAATTATAAACAAGGCGGCACCACCAGCCCTTGCTCCACCTTTCAGTACTGAATTTGTCATCAGATCAGAAGCTGCAGCTATACCCGTGAATTTATCCGTTACTGAAGCCAGTTCCGCATACAGTGCTTCACGACTCTCCTGCACCCAGATATTTTCTTTTGGAATTATAGTGATGAGGTTTGCTGATCCATCTTTGCTTACATAAAACTCTTTCAGTTCAACTGGAAGTGATTCGACAGTAAGAATCTCTGTGTGTGTCTGGCTGTCAATAAATTCTAAACTATATTCGGAAATATTCTGATAGAGTTTTATCAGCAGCTGTGTCTCTGCAAAGATACTATTTAATGTAGAAATAAGCTCTACTTGTCCAGGGTATCCGGCTCTTCTGACTAATAACCGCAGATTATCAATTATAATTCCCATCTCCAGCTGCAGGCTCTGCAGTTGATCCTTATTAAGGTTTTCAGGATTTGCAAACCCTTTTTCCCCACTCCCCAAAAGCACCAGCTGTTCCAGTAACTCTTTCAATTTCAGCTGATTTTCAGGGTCGGGAATATATGAAACTACTGAATCAACCTCTTTTATTAGATCTGAACTTTTCAATGTATCAACAATTTCCCGGGTCTCCGCCACCGAGTCACTGTAAATAAAAAGAGAATCAGGAGACCTGCCAAATTTCTTTATCATTCGTTCCTGCAGAGCAATTGATTCAAGCCCGGAAACTTCCATATTCATTATATTTGTTTCAACTGCTATTTTCGGGCTATAGATTGACAGAAAGATTGTCACAACCAGAATTGTCACAACAAATATGAGCGGAAATTTACTTACCCAACTCCCCAGGATTCCGATAATACTTACATCTGATCGAGTTCTTACAATAGAGTCTTTTCTATTATATTTCCGTATCCACAAATCCCGGAAAGAGAGTAAGACAGGAAGCAGGATTGTCATAGCCAAAAGCTCAAAAATAATTCCAGCTCCGGCAACCACTGACAGTTCCCTTACCCAGGAAGAGTCAGCCATTAGAAAAACCAGAAAAGCTGCCGAGGCAGTCAAAGCCCCAACCACCATTCCCCAGCCGCTCTTCTCAATGCCGGTTTTCATACTCTCCTGAAAGGTTTTTCCAGTCTCACGCTCCTGCAGGAACGCGGTAAGATAGTGAATCGCAAAATCCGCACCAAGACCAAGCAGCACAACAAAGTACATAAATGTCATAAAAGTAAGTCTGCCGAACAGAAAACCAGAGAGACCTGCAGTCCAAATCACTCCTGCTATCAGGGGGAGTCCTGCAATAAACGGCACAACTGTCATCCTGAAATTCAAGATAAGAATTATCAGCAGTAAGACCAAAGCCAGCAGCGCAAAAATAATTACTCCCTGCTTACTTGTCACTACTTCGTCTTTTGCGACAACCACGCCCCCCGTCAGCCCAATCGATACATTATATGCCTCTTCATAGGGTGATATTGCGTCTTCTATCAGCTGTATATTCTCAGGCAATCCCGACCAGTCATCAATGGTAAAATCAGGCTGGATAAAAACCAGTGCCATGGTTTGTGAATCATTAATAAAATAGGGTTCAGGTAAAAGAATATCGTTTATACTATCCTGATATGCATCAACCTGTGCTAATTGATCCCCTGCATAAAAGGCATCCAGAAATCTATGCAGATTTGCTAATCTTTCATGTATCAGGCTCTTTTCCAGACTGGTAAAACCGGAGCCTGTCAGGAGTTTCTGTAATCTCTGATTTATTGCAGATAGCAAAGCTTCAGGTACACCCTGTAAAGGCTGCAGCCGGGGGAAATTTTCCAGAGTATCTTCATCTGCGTGCATCAAAAGGAGATAATCTGAAAATGCTTCAAAATCTATGCGTCCCTGAACACTGTTGATAATTTCACTATATTGTTCAGATGATAATTTTTCAGTTACTGCATCAACAGCACTTCTCAAGGCTATAGGATCATTTCCTTCAATTACCATGGTAATAGTACTGGTTGACGGGAAATCTTCATGTATCTGTTTGAGTTCAAAACCCTTTTCAGAATCTTTTTCAGAAGTTCCCGGCAATAGAGAATAGAAGGTCATTTCCAAATGAAGAAAACTTAAACCGATTATTGAAGCAATAGTAATACATAGAGCAATCAGAAGTGTTTTCCATCTGTTTCTGACTGCCCACAATCCCCAGTTAACCAGAATAGTATCAAGTTTTGAGCTCATTTTGACGATCCCTGCCCTTTTATTGATACAACCAGAATAGCAGGCGGCTAAAATCCTGTCAAACTCATTCTTTCCTATGGAAACTGATTCTTAAACGGTGGAGAAAATCGTCGAAATTTCAAAATAAAAACATTTTGAAATTTCCTCAACAGTATCTCACAATGACGGCCGCCGCACCTGCCGGTCTACTGTTATTTCCCGCATCCGGCCGAACACATCGACCCCCAGCTGATCATAGACGCTCAGCAGATCGACTAATACCCAGTTTTCTCTGATCATTCCCTTCTCGCAGCGCCAGAAATCGAGACTGCGCATCGTAATCCTCTGACCCCCCGGAGCAATTCCCAGCCAGCCGTCACCGGTTACTGTCATCTGCATGTTCGGCCAGCCGGTTACTGCGACATAGGGACCATCGGAAAAGAAATGAAAATCCAGCCCGGCTTCATCTCCCCGGTCGGGCAGAGCTTTAAGAAATGGAATCTGATGCCAGTTGCGGAAACCACTGATCCGGCGGTTGGTGCCGATGCCGGCGGGGCCGTACCACGTCATTTTCGGATGCCAGAAATGGTCCAGGTGCATGGCCTCAGGACCTCCGTCCGCATGCTGCTGGAGTCCGTCCAGCATGGCAATGACCAGTTCCATACTGGCTGCCGACTCTTTTTCATCTCTCGGCGGCAGAGACAGCCCGTCCTGTACTGCCGGAGAAGGGACCATCAGTTCCGCACCCAGAGAAGGTGCCATCGGCCAGGCTTTAGCCTGCATCATCAGCTGCGGAATATCCCAAATACCCTGCATCTCAACAATTTTCCCCTGTTTGATCCGATAAAACTCGTGAAAACGCATATGTACAAAATGGCAAGTTGGAGGGATATCAAGCCATGGGTGTTCAAAGACACCCACATAATTTCCCGCACAGCCAATCCAGTCACCCCGTTCTGCCGGACCGGAAATCTCAAGAAACACTCTCCGTTCCAAATCGGGGACAGCTTCGATCAGCGGTAAAAACACCTGTCGGTAAAGCTCGCCAGGGCCGGTAAGATCCTCAAATGGAAAAGCCAGGTGGATCTCACAATCGGCGGCAAACAGATCATTTAGGACGGCTTCGAGCCCGCCGGTATTCCCGGTATCCGGGTAGGTATCCAGGTCATAGAGAGCGTTATTCAAACGTCTGATAACTTCTTTGTTCTCTGCATAGACGGTTTTCATCAAGTACTCCTCTTCTTGGTTTTTTTCTTGATTTTATAAGATGATACTATCTGCAGCATCGGCAGAAAATTCACTGCTGAACTTACGTCAGTATCGTTCTGTAAATTCTCAGCATATTTCGGCCCAGAATTTTTCCGGCTTCCTCTTGACTGTATCCATGATCAGACAGAATTTCCTGCATCAGGGAAAATTTCTCGTGTGTCTCAGGACCTGAGACGTAGTCGCTCTTTCTTATGCCGTAATCAATCCCTTCGATCCTGCCCGGATATTTCTCGTTCTGCAAAGGGGTCAGCCTGTCAAAATCGCAGACATGCGGCCCCAGATTTCCGTAGCCTCTAACCCGATCCCGGCAAACCGGGGCAGCATAGGCGCTGTAGTCTGGTCCCAGAGCAACATGATCGATCCCGGCCAGCTCAACAATATGATCAATATGACGCAGCAGATCTTCGGGTCCGGGATGCTCCTTTTCTACAGCTGCCAATGCCGCCATGAAGCTGATGCCGATCACCCCGCCTTTCTGGGCCAGTATGCGAATCCGGTCATCACTGATATTCCGCGGATGAGGAGATACGGCAGCTGCACAGGTATGGGAATCGATGAGAGGATTGCTGGTGTATTCTGCAAGATCATAAAATCCACTGTCTGAAAGCTGGGCGGTATCAATTACAATATGGAGGCGTTCGGCTTCACGGACAACTTGCCGGCCGAACCGGGTCAGTTTACCCCCTGTCCTGCTCTGCCCGACCCCGTCGGCGAGCCGGTTGCGTCCGTTTCCGGTGAGTTGAATCCTCCGCAGGCCTCCCCGATAGAGCGAACGCAGGCTGGAGAGCAGATTGAGATTTTTCTTACCCTCCAACGGACGCCCGCCGCTGATGCCGATAAACAGACCTATCTGGTTGCTGGCCAGAACGGTATCGATATCCTCATTGTTCCGACATATCCTGAAGGCCTGACAGCCGTTCTCTTCTTCGGTCAGCAGGGCATCGAGCTTTTTGTGAGCATCCCAGAATCTGTTTTCACTTGTGCTGTAAATTACCTGTGAAGTGTGATCACCGCCGATAGCTGCCGAGACAAATTTTACTCCCTGTGCCTTGAGCACCGGCAGATAGGTATCGGTAAAAACCGAACGTCTGTTCTGGAGAACTTCAGGTTCATGGAGAATGAAGGTATAAAGATACTCATCGAGCAGCTCCTGGTGGGCATCGAAGAGCATATGTGTCGGATATCCGGACTTTTCTGCCCTGGTTTTAACTTCATTGTCCATGGATTGCTGTTACCCCCTGCTTTTTTTGGTCCCTTGCCTTGTCTGGTTCCCTGCCATTTACATTCAACCTATAGTTTCGTGCAGAAGGCGCATCATGTTTCCGCCGAGAATATTTTTGCAGTCCTGATCAGAATAACCGTGACGAATCAGATATTCGGCAATCATCCAGGCTTCGCTGAGATTGTTCGGAGCATCCAGCATATGGTCACCGGTCGGTATGCCAGTATAAAAGCCCTCAATCGAGCCCGGGCTGGGGCTCATGGCCCGATGTATATTGTGAACCAGCTCAAAGTTGTCAAAATCGAGTCCCAGTCCAATGTGTTCGGTACCGATCAGCTCGGCAATATGATCAATATGACGTATAACATGCTCCCAGGTTATCGGGGAAAGACTGCTTTTTTTCTCATACTCCCATGCTATTTCCGTTTTAACCATTTCCATCCCGATGACTCCGCCGTTTCTGCCTATAGCCCGGATGCGTTCATCGGTAAGGTTGTTGGGATTGGGACAGGCTGCCTGGACTCCAACATGCGAGACGGCAACCGGTTTCCGGGCAGCATCCAATGCATCGAAGAATGTTCTGTCGGTCATATGTGTGAGATCGACCAGCATTCCAAGCCGCTCCATCTCTTTAATAAGTTTTACGCCGAAAGTAGTCAGACCGGCTTCGGCTTCAGCCTCACCCATTCCGTCACCGAAACGGGTCCGCCCGCCGCCGACTATGCATACCATGCGCAGACCAAGCCGATAAAAAGTGCGCAGCATCACCAAGCTCTCTTCACCCTCTATTCCCTCCAATGCCCGGGCTCCCTCCATGGCAAGAATAACCGCCGTTTTTCCGGCTTTGACAGCCCGCTCTATGTTCTCCACTGAGAAACAAATCGAGAGTTTTGCTCCCTGCTCTTCTGCCCGAACCAGCATATCAATCTGTTCCAGCGACCCATGAACAAGATCATCGGTCAGATTGCACACGCAGGGAGAGTTGCCGCCGACTGTTGTCGCTATAACATCGATCTTCCCGCTTTGCAGAGCGGGAAGATAGCAGGCGTTGAAAATATCGGAAGAACCTAGAGCTTCGCGTATTGCATACTCAAACATCATGTGGTTGTGGATATCAACAACCGTTGTTTCAGAAAGGATTCGTTGTGCACGGCTGCTGATATCCTTCCTGAGCATTTTCTGAAAATTACTGTCGGTATTCAACTGCTGTGCATCCTTTTTAATTGAGCTTAAGCTTACTTTCGCCTGCATGCCGGCTTACCGGGGAGGCAGATTCTGCCGCATTCGCTCAAGTACATCCACACCCTGCTGTTTGAGCCAATAAGGTATATCGATGAATATCCAGTTTTCGGCTATCTTGTCTCCCTCGCGCCGGTAGACATCAACAACCTGCATTTCAACATCCCGTGTGCCTCCGGGAAGACCGAGCCATCCGCCAATGGGTGTGTTTTTCAGGTTCGGCCACCCGAAAAAGCAGGCAAACGGTCCTTCGGCAAACCGGCATATATGGCCGACAAACTTTTTCCCGTCTAAATTGGATCTGAACGGCAGTTGGTGCTGCTTCTGGTAGCCGGGAATAGTAAACGAGGCTCCGACACCGGCTGGTCCATACCAGATCATATCCTCTGCCCAATAGGGCTTGAGGAGTTCCGGAGGACATCCCATAGAACCGCTTTCGTTCATTTCGCTCAGTGAATTCACCATCCGGTTGATCAGATCGAGCGTTATCTCACTCTCATGCCGCGGGGCGTCTTTCAAGAGTAGTCCATCATGGGTCCGCGGTCCTGGGTAGGTATAATAGGTTCCGGTTGAAGGAGGCAGGGGATTGATTCCCGCCTGCTGCATAAATCCGATGAGGTCTGCAAACATACCGGTCTGGGTTATCTTTCCATCTTCTATGCAGTTAAACTCGGCATATCGCAGATTGGCAATTTTACCTGTCGGGGGTATATCGAGCCAGGGTTTAACAAAGAGTCCCATGAAATTTCCCATGCTCATCACCCAGGTCTCACCGTTTATTTCGTTGATACCGGCGATAAAGATGTCCTGTCTGCGCTGCAAGTGGGTAAGCGAGTGTTTCAGGGGGGTCCAGAATCGATCAGCAACCTCCTGCACTCCATGGATTTCCCGGAAGGGATAGATGCCTCTCCACTGATATGCAGTGCTGGTATATCGGGCTGCAGCAGCTCCGACAGATTCCGGAGAAGCCTGTTCCAGTTCGTTGAAATAGCGGGTAACAATGTTTTTAGCTTCAGAAAAAACGCCCATTTGCAGCTCCATGCTCAGACCCGATAGGTGTAGATTTTTTCCGCAGGTCCAGCTCACTTAAAAATATCCGTTCACTTACTACTTTACCATTTTTAATCTGGTATTCACTTATAAGGGGAATGGTTACCTGTCTGTCGGCAGGCAACCCCAAATACCCTTCCCCGCTGTGGACTCCCTGCAGCGTCCAGCGTACTGCTGCATAGATTGGCGGCTGCTGGTATCCTTCGGCTGCCTGTATCTGGGCAGAGCTGAAAGAAGTACTGAGGGACGGAGGATCACCGGATTCTGAAAGATTACCGAGGGTTCTCTCATCAAGAATGATTTCGTCAATATATGCCCGTGCATCAGGAAACATGGCAAGCATCGAATAT
>JADHUD010000009.1 GCA_016784705.1 Spirochaetia bacterium
ATTTCAACTTGTATGTATTATACGGGGCTGGATCCAAGACCCGGGCGTAATTTCTCCCAAGTATATATACCAAAAGGACGGGAAAAAAGACTGCAAAAAGCTCTTATTCATTATAAAAGTCCGGAAAACAGGAAATTGGTTATTGAAGCACTTAACACTGCCGGCCGAACAGACCTTATTGGTACCGGCAAGAATTGTCTTATAAGAAACAACATGAAATCTTCGAACAGAAATAAGAAGAGCGGCGGGTTTAAAAAAACATAGGAATATCCGTAGTATAGTATTCTTAATTCAATTGGCAGCGCAAATTTATACAGCATAAACAAGACCCATTGACACTGCAGAGCAGTTGTTATACTAACAATTGATGTATAAAAAACTTACGGTACCCGGAAATCAAATTTCTCTTCTTTCAAAAAATGGAATTCTACGGGATAAATCCTTTTATATAGCTATAATAACGCTCGCCCTTCCCATCATGTTACAAAATCTACTTGCAGCTTCACTCTCTTTTGTCGACACCGTTATGGTTGGCCAGCTTGGTGAAGTAAAAATAGCTGCTGTCGGGCTTGCAAACCAGATGTTTTTTCTTGTAATTCTTATATTTTTCGGTATAAGCAGCGGTGCCTCGATTTTTTTTGCACAATTCTGGGGTGATAAAGATATAAAAAGTATTCATAAAACTCTCGGACTTGCTCTCACAATCGGGATATCGTGTGCAGCAATTATTTCAATAGTATCCATTTTCTTACCGGAAAAAATTATGCGGATTTTCAGTCCGGACAAAGCCGTTATTTCTGTTGGAGCTGAATATTTAAAGATTGTCGGTATCAGTTATACTTTTTCGGCAGTAACCTATATTTTTTCA
Organism: Spirochaetia bacterium; assembly: GCA_016784705.1. Classification (GTDB taxonomy): domain Bacteria; phylum Spirochaetota; class Spirochaetia; order JABMQR01; family JABMQR01; genus JABMQR01. Next base: position 869 of record JADHUD010000009.1, read on the forward strand.
GCAGCGCTCAGAAGTACAGAGGATGCACGAACTCCTTTAATAGTATCCGCAATTTCCATGACTACAAATGCTATTTTTAACTATCTACTGATTTTTGGTAAATTCGGGTTCCCCCAGATGGGTGTACGGGGAGCCGCTGTTGCAACCACAGGTTCACGGGCATTGGAAATGTGTTTAATTATTGCTGTCTCGTACATAAAGAAAAAACCAACCGCTGCACCTTTAGCGGAAATTTTCTCTTTTACGAAAGAATTTACCGCAAAATTCTTCAAACTTGTATCACCGGTCATTCTGAATGAGATGGCATGGTCTTTCGGAATGGTAATGTATAAAATCGTTTTCTCGCGAATGGGAACTTCAATAATTGCTTCAGCAAATATAAGTGAATCCATCCAAAGTCTCTTTTTTGTGGTGTTCGTAGGAACAGCAAATAGTGCTGCAATATTAATTGGAAAGAAAATTGGTGAGAAGAACCAGAAAATGGCAAAATCCTACGCCTCGGGGTTTCTTGTTCTGGGATTGTGTATGGGGGTTGTTGTCGGGGGTCTTATGGCTTCTTTCTCCTCACTGATTCCGCGGGTATTCAACGCCGCGCCTGAAATTTTGTCTATCAGCTCAAAGTCTTTACTGATTATGAGCATGATACTCCCTATTAAGGTTTTCAACATGCATTCCATAGTAGGTGTCCTCAGAAGTGGCGGAGACACCCGATTTTCGCTTATTCTGGAAATTACCAGCGTGTGGTGTGTCGGCGTACCATTAGCGTTTATCGGCGGTTTAATTCTGCACATTCCCATCTACTATCTCTATGGTCTGGTAGGATTAGAAGAGGTGTATAAACTGATTATCGGGGCACGGAGAATCCGTTCGGGTAAGTGGATCAACGATCTTACAGAAACACACTTACCAGCAGAACCTATAATAAACAGCTTGTCCGGAACAGAAATTTCATAAACTGCTTTATCTGACTCCTGTGCTGGAGGTTGCGAAGCAACCTCCTCCCCTAGCTCCCATGGAGTTTCTTCAAGAAACTCCTGTGTTGAAGGTTACGAAGTAACCTCCTCCCCTGGCTCCCGTGGAGTTTCTTCAAGAAACTCCTGTGTTGAAGGTTACGAAGTAACCTTCAACAATTGACCATTCACATATTTGAACTTATATTGTGAGAAGACTCTCTTCGTATATGGCACTAAGAGATTGGAGTAATTCATGTCAGATATTCTTATTCACAATGGAACAATTCTAACCGGTTATACAAAGCTTGAAAGCAGCTGTCTGCTTATATCAAATGGCGAAATAGCCGATGTCTTCGGAGAAAAAAGATTTCGACAGAAAACTTTTTCTCCTCAAACAAGAATATTTAATGCCGACGGAGCTTATATAACCCCGGGATTGATAGACACTCATATACATGGATTTGGTGGATTTGGTGCAGACGATCTATCTCCCGATTCAATTCTTTCAATGTCAGAGGAACTTGCAGATTATGGAGTTACAGGATTTTGTCCTACTGTATATACAGATGAAACAGATAGTATGATTGCTGCTACCGAAGCTTGTGTTGAGGCAATAGGTTTAGAAAAGGGTGCAAAAATTCTTGGGATAAATCTTGAAGGACCGTTTGTATCCCCTAAAAGAATAGGGGCTCAAAAAACCAGTGCTGCAAAAGAAGTTGATATTAAATTGATGGAAAAACTTATCAAAGCAGGAAGCGGTCATGTAATTTGCATGACCGTTGCTCCGGAACTTAAGAATATGCGGGATATAGCTCTATATGCTGTAAAAAATGGTATTACATTACTGGCCGGACATACTGATGCAACATATGAAAATATGGTGGAAGGAATGCAGGCCGGTATACTTCACTCTACACACTTCTTTAATGCAATGAGTAATCTCCATCACAGAAACCCCGGAGCAGTCGGCGCTATTATGATTCATCCTGAAATGGCCTGTGAAATAATTGCAGATGGACATCATGTACACCCGGATATCGTTAAACTTCTGCTAAGAGACAAACCGGTAAGTAAAGTTGTACTTGTTACAGATGCACTAAAACCAACCATGCAGAAAACGGGAAAATATACCGCAAACAAAGAAGAGGTATATCTACGGGAGGGTTTGTTTTATAAAAAATCTGATAATGTTATTGCCGGATCCACACTTACCATGCTAAGCGGAATTAAGAATCTTGTCACTTGGGGTATTCATATTGAAAATGCTGTTCAGATGGCCAGCAGTAACCCGGCACGTATTTATCATTTTCATAATCGCGGGTCTCTGGTACCGGGATCTATTGCGGATATCACAATTTTTAATGATAAATTCGAGATGCAGTCCACCATAATTGGCGGAGAACTTTTACGAAACAGTCTCATAGAGGAAAAACACTCATCATAGTAAATAGATCAATATCTTTAAAAGAACCTCAAGTAATAAGGAGTATGTACTATGTCAGATGCAATTAAAGGCTTACAGCCGGAGCCAGTTTGGGAATATTTTGAGGAATTATCGCAAATCCCAAGGGAGTCGGGAAATGAGAAAGCATTCAGGAAATATCTTATCGGCTTTGCTGAGAAAAGAGGACTCTTCTGGGTAGAAGACAGTATTGGAAATGTAATTATCAAAAAACCTGCCTCTTCTGGTAATGAAAAAATATTACCGACAATTATTCAAAGCCATATGGATATGGTGTGTGTAAAAACCGCTGAATCTCCGCATGATTTCACAAAAGACCCTATTAAACTCGTAAGAAAGGGTGACTGGATGTATGCTGATAACACTACGCTTGGTGCAGACAATGGCATAGCAATTGCAATGACCCTGTCTCTTCTTTCAGATTCAGAGGCAGTGCATGGACCAATAGAAGCACTTTTTACCATATCAGAAGAGACAGGACTGGAAGGTGCTCTAAACCTTGACATATCACTTCTTGATTCCCGGCGTCTTATTAATATTGATTCCGAGGAAGAAGGCGAATTCATTATTGGATGTGCCGGGGGGAGCGAAATTGTAGGAACCTTACATGCCGATTATCAGGATGTCCCCAGAAACAACGAAAGCTGGAAAGTTTCATTATCCGGATTTCTTGGCGGTCATTCGGGATCTGAAATCCACACAGGCCGGGGAAACGCAATAAAATATGGGGTTCGGTTTCTTCGCGATCTTATAACTGTCCCTAATATCTCTTTAATGATATCAGAAATATCTGGCGGAACAAAACGGAATGTCATACCAAGCACTTTTTCGTGTACCTTTACCATACATAACGGAAATTCGGATTCTGTAGAGGCCGCTGTTTTAAAACTGAGAGAGGCGATAGCATCAGAGTTGGCTAAACGTGATCCCGGAGCTGGTGTCGAACTGGTAAAAGTTGGGAATCCGCAAACTGCTGTATCATCAGAACAATCAGCCGCGGTAATTAATACCATATACATTACTCCGCACGGACCCGAATCCTGGAGTGTTGATATTGAAGGATTAGTCGAAACCTCAAATAATTTTGCGGTAATAGCCCTAAATGAAGGAAAGTTTTTTTTCGACACCAGCCAGCGCTCTTCTATCATGAGTGCCCGTGATGAAATGGCAGAAAGGACAAGGGCAGCTCTGGAGACCTGTGGAGCCGTTGTTGAAAAAATTAATACCTATCCATCATGGACACCGAATACCAGCTCTCCATTTGCGGAGATATGTGCGAACTCCTATATGGAACTGACCGGCACCAGACCCAAAGTAACAGCGATTCACGCAGGCCTCGAATGCGGGGTTATTAACAGCAAAGCAAAGGGAATGGACTCCATCTCTTTTGGTCCGGATATTCGTGGTGCTCATTCTGTTGAAGAACGTCTTAATATAGGATCAACAGAACGAATCTATACTTTTCTTAAAAAACTGACGGCGGATCTCTGCTGAACGGTATTCCATACCGTTCAGCTTGGGAGTTTTGTTTACACAAAACTCCATGCCAGGTTGTAGCAAGGGGTATTTGACCTTGCGTTCTCCACTAAACGGTATGTAATACCGTCTATTACTTCACTTTCCAGATAGAATAGATTGATATAAGTACAATAAGGTGCAGAATTGTTGTTTGGCCCCAGAAGAGCCAGTCAAATCTGCCAGCACCAAAGTTCGGTGCCAAGATATCAAGAAGAACAATAAGAAGAATCCATAAAATCATCGAAATCAACTGCGCGAGGTTTACCAGCTTCTTATCAACCTTTGCAAATACGGTAGCAATGAGAACAATCCCACAGGCAAGTTCAATTATTGCAATAAAGATATCAAGAAATTCGGAATCTCCGCCAAAAGCCTGTGATACCGATCTGCCAAGTTCTGTAAACCCCGAATTGTAATCCGTTATCCCTGCTATACCCATAAGCAGGAAAAGAACACCTATCGCAATCTGAAGAATGAAACTTGTTTGCCCGTTCAATTTGGATGCTGTTTTTTTTGCTGTCATAAGAAACTCCTAAGTTTAAAAAATAAAATATTATTAGAAAACTGCTTTCACTATTTTTGCAATATTATCGGCACGGCCAAGGGTATAGTAGTGAACCCCCGGGACCCCGTAAGCAATAAGTTCTTTCGATTGTTGAATCGCAAAATCAACTCCTATTTCTCTCACTTCTGCATTTGTTTTACACACGGACACTGCACTGTAAAGTTCTTTAGGTAAATCAATACTAAAAGTCTGAGGAATCAGATTAATATCAGTCAATGCTGACAGCGGTTTTATACCCGGAATTATTGGTACTGTTATCCCTTCATTTCTGCACCGCTCAACAAAATCAAAAAATTTTGCATTTATAAAAAACATCTGAGTTACGATATAATCAGCACCGTCAGTTACCTTTTGTTTCAGCATTGCTATGTCGTTATCCATATTCGGAGCCTCAGCATGCTTCTCCGGATACCCGGCAACTCCAATACAAAAATCAGTCTTTTTCTGATTTTTTAATCCTAAATCGAGATATTCACCCTCATTCATGGCAGAAATCTGTTTTACAAGCTCATTTGTATGTCTGTGTCCAAATCGGGTGGGGACAAATCTCCGCTCTCCTCTGGGGGGGTCTCCCCGTAAAGCAAACACATTATCTATATTCAGAAAATTCAATTCTATAAGTTCATTCTCAATCTCTTCAGTAGTCAGACCTCCACAAAGAAGATGGGGAACAACTTCAATATTGTATTTGTATTTCACAGCAGCAGAGAGCGCAACAGTTCCTGGCCTTTTCTGGAGCACCCTCCTTTCAGCCAATCCGTCAGCCCGCTCCACATAGACAACTTCCTGCTGATGTGAGGTAAAGTTAATATAAGCCGGCTCGTACTCTTTCAGCAGTTCTATTGCATTGGATATTTTTTCCATCTGGTGGCCTTTTAAAGGCGGCAGCATTTCAAAAGTAAACAGTGGTTTTTTGGCAGCTGCTAATATTTCTGTAACCTTCATAGTTGTCCTTTTCTGATGTTATTGTTTATTTGTTAACTTCACGAGAGAAGCGGAGCAAGCCAGTACCGAGCCTCACTCTCTGTCCATCCTTTTCGTTCAGCATAGTCGTTTAACTGATCCTGATCAATCTTCCCAACAGAAAAATATGCTGCATTATTATCACTGAACATATATCCGCAAACAGATGCTGCAGGATTCATGGCAAATGTATCAGTCAAGGAAATATGGGTATTTTCAGTACCGCCCAATAACTGTAAAATCAACTCTTTTTCTGTATGATCCGGTGCAGATGGATATCCTGACGCCGGACGAATACCAGTATGCTCAACCTTTGCCGAAACAGGCTCCCAACCCCAAAGCTCTTTGCGGGTCTTATGATAAACCAATTCAGCAATGGCTTCAGCCAATCTGTCCGCGAGTACCTGCAGCAGCAGCGCACTATACAATTCTCCTTCAGAATTGTATGTATCGATCCTTTTTTTTATAGCCTCTCCTGCTGTTGCAGAAAAAACACCAATAAAATCACAGGGATTCCCTGCTCTGTTTTCAGGCAGTATATAATCGGATAGTGATAAGGAAACCGCTGTATCAGTGTCCTTCTGCTGCCGGAGGAAGTGAAGAATCAAAGGTTGTTTCCGGTTTTCTGCTGTATCAAAAACAGCAACATCATCACCAACTGCTGCCGCCGGGAAAAGCCCTGCAACTGCCCGGGGAGAAAAAGCTCCTTGCGGAGTGAAGTCTCCCCGCTTTTCACAAAGAGAAATCAACTTCAGGGCATCACGCTTCAACTCCTCTGCTTCATTTGAAATGAAAGGAACTTTCCAAGCATGATACAGCATTTTCCAGTTAATCAAAGGTATAAGTTCTTCCAAAGCAATCGTATCAAACACAGTAACACCGGTTACATAAGGTTTAGATACTGCCGTTAAACTTTTTTTATACCGTAAGCTTCTCGCTTTACCCAATGAATTTAACCTTACCGGGTCTTTGTCCTGTTCTCTCAGACGAATTTCTTCATATTTTTTCCGTGTTTCACCGATTAAAAGCTCCCTCGCTTCTTTCTTCATCAATAAAGCTGCGGTTTTAACGCTGGAGGAAGCATCCGGGATATAGAAAACCGGATTCCTGCTTTCGGGAGCAAGATTCAAAGCCGTATGCACAAGAGATGCCGCGGCACCACCGACAAGCACTGGTAAATAAATTTTTCTTTTATTCAACTCAAGAATAGTATGATTCATCTCATGAAGTGAAGGTGTTATCAAACCACTTAGTCCGATAATGTCAACCTTTTCTCTCACTGCAGTATCAGCAATAACTTCCGGCTCTACCATTACACCCAGATCCAAGATCTCAAAGTTGTTGCAGGCTAAAATAACAGAAACAATATTTTTACCGATATCATGTACATCTCCCCGTACCGTAGCGAGAAGAATCTTACCGGCAAATGAACTTTGGCCAACCTGCTCTTTCTCTATGAAAGGCCGAAGATAATCAACACACTGCTTCATAACCCGGGCACTTTTCACTACCTGAGGAAGAAACATTTTTCCGTCCGAAAAAAGTTTACCCACCTGATCCATACCTCTCATCAGAGGTCCTTCAATAAGGGAGAGTGCTGGTAACCCTTTCTCAGAAGCTTCAATTCTTGCCTCTTCAACATCCAGCTGAAGAAAGTCCGTTATTCCACGGCTTAAGGAATATGTCAGCCGGTCTTCTGCAGACAGCTTCCTCCATTCATCTGCTGAAATATTTTTCTCAGGTTTACCGGTTGGATTTGACCGAAGTTTCTCTGCTATAGTTATAAGTTTTTCTGCCGATTCTGGTTTTCGAGCCAATACAACATCTTCAATAAGTACCAGCAGCTCTGATGGAATGTCATCATAGAGCATTAGCATTCCCGGATTTACAATACCCATATCCATTCCGGCATGTATTGCATGAAAAAGGAAAACTGAGTGCATTGCCTCCCTGATGGTATTGCATCCACGAAAAGAGAAGGATAAATTACTTACGCCCCCGCTAATCAGAGCCCCGGGCAGGTTTTTTTTAATCCAGCTTACTGCTTTTATAAAATCAGCAGCATAGTAATCATGCTCTGACATCCCGGTTGCTATGGCAAGAATATTTGGATCAAAAATAATGTCCTGAGGTGGAACTTTTGCCGTTTCAACCAGCAGATAATATGCTCTTTTTGCGATGTCAATTTTACGCTGATAGGTATCTGCTTGACCTTTTTCATCAAAAAGCATTACCACAACTGCAGCCCCGTATTCATGGATTTTTCCGGCTTTTTCAAGAAACCGAGCTTCTCCCTCTTTCAGGCTGATTGAATTAACTACCCCTTTCCCCTGCAGGCATTTCAGGCCACGCTCTATCACCTGCCAATCTGACGAATCTATCATAACCGGAACCCGGCTGATATCCGGTTCTGAGGCAATATAATTAAGAAACGTCTCCATCGCTTCGCCGGCATCTATCAACGCATCATCCATACATACATCGATGATCTGTGCTCCCTGTATTACCTGATTTCTTGCAATTGCAACTGCCTGTTCGAATTTCTTTTCTCTAATCAGCCTGGAAAATTTTTTGGATCCGGCAACATTGGTGCGTTCACCAATATTGATAAAATTCATATCTTTTGTAACAGTAAGTTCTTCCAACCCGCTTAACCGCAAAATCGGCGGCAGCTTAGGTACAACTCTGGGGAGAGCCCCTTTTACAGTTTCAGCAATTTTCCGTACGTGCTCCGGGGTAGTTCCGCAGCAGCCTCCCACAATATTTACCAATCCTTCTTCGATAAACTCCCGAAGAATTGCAGCCATTGCTTCAGCACTTTGGGTATAATCACCATTCCTGTCCGGTAACCCTGCATTAGGATGTACACTGATCAGAGTTCCTGCCGCAGGAGACAGGTTCTCAATATGAACTTTCAGCTCAGCTGCCCCGAGCGAACAGTTGAATCCAATAGACAGAGGTTCAGCATGTTCGAGTGATACCGCAAAAGCTTCCGGGGTTTGTCCCGTCAGCAGCCTTCCGCTTGCATCACTAATAGTACCGGAAATCATTATGGGTAGTACCGCATTTTTTTCCTTAAAAACCTCATGCGCAGCAGCTACTGCAGCTTTAGCATTCAGCGTATCGAAGACCGTCTCTATCAGGAGCAGATCCGCTCCTCCATCAACCAGCCCCTCAATCTGCTTTTTATACCCCAAGGCCAATGTATCAAAAGAAATATCACGATATTCCGGACTGTTTACCCGGGGAGAAATTGAGAGTGTTTTATTTGTTGGTCCAATTGAGCCGGCAACAAACCGCGGCCGGCCGTCCCGCAGCTCAAATTCGGCAGCAGCATCCCTTGCCAATTCGGCCGAGGCTGCATTTATGTCATAGGTAAGTTCTTCTACTCCGTAATCACTTAATGAAACAGGATTTGCGGTAAAAGTATTTGTTGTAATAATATCAGCCCCGGCTTCCAGAAACCGATTGTGAATAGTATAGATAAGTTCCGGTTTTGTTAATGAAAGTAAATCATTACAACCTTTCAATGAGCCGTTAACAGAATCGAGCACAGCTTTAAGGGATTTATCGTAAAAATCCCCCTCATGAAGCCCTTCTTTCTGAATTAATGTTCCAATTGCACCATCAAGAACAAGAATTCTTTTACCTGCTTCCCTTTTGAATTGATCAACTTTATTCATGTATTATATTTACCTCACACTTCCCGCAAACCGCTGCTGTATCTTTATATATGAGAAGGGCCGAGAGAATATTCTCCCGCTCTTTAATTTCCTCAATAACCCTATCAATATCTTCACGTGTATGAATGCGATTCCCATAGGCAGTAGCTAACGCATCAGCCTCTGCGGTATTTTTGCAGGCAATTGTAACTGCATCTGCCCTCCCCAAACTAAGGGAATGTCCTACTGTACCGGAAGATGTACAGACTCCCATTGGTGTGTCTTCGGGTTGGATAATTATTCCAATCTTTCCGGACAGGGGTGAATCTCCAGCAAAAACAGATATCCGTACCGGTCTCTTTACCGATATCCAGATGTCTCCACCATTTTCCACAATTATTTCCCGGATAGGGAATAATTCCAGAAGTCTATTACCAATCGACTCAGAAAAAGCTCCGGCAACCGCTGCCATAGGTCCGGTTCCGGCCAAATATGCTGCTTTAATCATTTCCTGAACTATCACCGCAGCTTCAGGATCTTCCTCCAGGGGGATCAGGGATGTTTGAAAAAGAGTATTTTCTGCTATATATCCTGTCAGTACGCTCCTAAGACTTTTAATATAGGATTCCGTTGTTTCTGTCAGTTCAGTTAGGTTGAGTTTACTAAAAGATGCAGTATCAATACCGACCCATATATCAGTCTCTTCAACACAGGCAATAAATGAACCAAAGCCCTTTCCGACCATACGTTCTCTGTAGGTTCTTGGTTCATACATACGGTTTCTCCCGGTCGTTACACCAACCGCTAAGCGAGGTTACTCTTCTTCCCTGGAAATACTGAATAATTGAAGCGGACAGGCCTTTATGCACAAACCGCATACAACACACTGTTCAGGATCATAATTAAGCTCCCAGCTCTCCTGATTTATTTGGAGCGCACCATAAAAACAAACTGAGGTACAGCTTCCGCAATTAATACACTTTTCCCGATTGAATTGCAGCTCTTTTATTGATGGTGAACAGTTTACTCCGATTGAACGCGCATATGCCAATCCTTTTTCAATTGAGTTCTCGTCCCCTTCAAGTTCAACAACCAGTTTACCTTCCCTTCCATAAGATATATCAGCATTCCAAATATTTACATCGATATTAAATTCCCGTACCAGATATGACATTAATGGTTTCTTTACTGTGTCCGGTGAGAACCTGAATACAAATCGTTTTTTCATTATTTTCTCCATTTGTTTTTCTAGGAACGCTGTTCCAGCCCTTTAACACTGGAGTTCTTCGGCATCATCTCAACAGGCTGAGAGAGAAGGAACTCACCGTTTTTAATCCATTTTTTCAGCTCTTCTGCTATTTTTCTTGCTTTTTCAAGACTGGACAGAGAACCTGTTTTAATCTCTTTTCCCTGCACTCTGATGGTTCCTGATCTCAGTTCCCCGTAATTAACTATTCCAATTACCGGCTTGTCTTCAAGTCCATAATCTACCACTGATGTTTCAATTTGACAGTTCCTGATAGAAACTGCTTTTGCAACATCTTCATCAAGTACCGGTATGGGTATACCGATTCCTATAAATATTGATACTCCGTATTTTTCAAAATATGCAGCTCTGATATATTCTGTGGACATCTCTTTCGCATTGCCGATAACTGCCAGCGTTGCTGCGTTGCTGGTTGGTATGCCGTATTTATTTTTTGGTTTTTGAGTATTAAACTGCGTACCGTACCAGGAAACGAATCCCTGAGTTCCTCCAAGAAATATTCTGGTGCCTATCCCGATTGTCCGGAGTTCAGGATCATTAAGCAGCGGGCTTAATTCGCCGGAGGTTGAATAGGTGGCATTCTCCATGTGGGGCATAAGACTTCCCATATAGGTATAAATAGAGTGTTTCTGTGAATTTACGGCAACCGAATAGTTTTGATATGCATTCCGGGGGTTGAAAAGATAGAATTCATTTACGGTATTTTTATTTATGACCGTCTGCACTTCCTTTGTGGGATAACAGTCTGTACCTTTTGCTCTGGCTTTCAACTTAACATCTTTACCGGCAATCAAAGCCTCTATTATATGAGCTCCGCCATACGTTTCATCAAAGGCTGATTCTGAGGTTGCTCCGATATACGCATCAACTGCAGCTACTCCCGCAAAAATCGGTACATCATTGAGGGAGATCTCCTCCATCCGGATAGGCGGATTATAGTGTCCAAAATTAATAAAAGCTCCGGAAGAGCACATCGGCCCGAATGTTCCGGTAGTAACCACATCAACCTCTTCTGCTATCTCTGCCGGGGTCATCGTTTCAGCCATCCGTGAGACCTCTTCTGCCGTAAAAACAACGGCACTCCCATTCCGGATTTTTTCATTAATCTGCTCGATTGTCTTCATTATTACCACCTGATAATTTCCTGAATAAAGGAATATATGCACATCTTATGGAAAACTTTAGACGATAATACACCATTCTCCTCTTTTATGGCAAGAAACAAGCCCGCCATTAGTGATTTTGCAAGACGTTCAAAGTCTTTTAAGTAACAATCCCTTGATTTAATGAGAATCTTCATAAATGATAGTTAGTATATGGCAGTACTTATAGCATTCCTTGGAAACCCCGGCAGTACATACAAAAAAACCCGTCACAATTATGGAAGGCTGGTTTGCAGCGATTTTGAAAAAAGTTTTCCCGATCTATCCTGGCGTAAAAAATTTAATGCAATTTTTACAGAGCTCAAAGTTGGAGAGAAGGCAAGAATTCTTATTCTCTGTCCTGACCAATATATGAATAAGAGTGGGATAAGTGTGGCTGCCTGTGTGAAATTCTTCTCAATCCCGGTAGAGAAGGTGCTGGTCGTTCATGATGATCTTGAGACACCGTTCGGTTCATACGTATTCCAGAGAGGCGGCGGACTTGCTGGTCATAACGGTCTCCGCTCAATTTCAGGTTCACTTGGATCAAATGATTTTTACCGCTTGAAAATGGGAATCGGCAGACCCGTTCGGGAATCTGTTTCTTCATACGTCCTCAACCGTTTTTCTCCGCTGGAAGAGTCGCAGCTGCCTGCCTGTATTGAATCAGCCGCCGGTTTTCTGTATCAGATTCTTTTAACTGAAAACCTCGGAACCCAGCCCCCCGGCCGGATTACCGTCTTCACATCCTGACATTTTATCCTAATACATGGTATATTTACGTTACGATAGTTAAAATCACCTAAAAATTCAGGAGCGTACAATGGTTAATAAAGAATTCCCCGTTACTAAAGAGACTCGAAATACGCTTAATCTGTTTGGACCACTATTTAACTCCTCTGATATTACACAATTGTATCAACAGGCTCAGCAGCTCTCCCATCAAATAAACAAGCAAATTGAGAACCCGAAAATGCGAATATCTCCGGGAAAGCTGCTCTCTTTGTATGTGCTTAGATTGGCGAAACTTGACATTCTTGATTATTTCACCAACGCTGCCGGCAAAAGCCTAACCAATCTGCACATCGAAACTGCAGACAAAACAGCTGAATTCAGAGAAAATATGGCTGCTGCTTATACGGAAATATATCAGGAAACTTCTGCTGTTCAATTATCTGTTTCTGAAGAAGAAGTTTTCGGTGAAATTATTCTTCTTCTAACTGATAGCCGGAACCCTGCTATTATTAGCGGAAATCTACAAATTCTTTACCCTCTGTATCATATTGAGCAGGATGGTGCCCTGGAGCTTTTTGCAGAAAATATTTCAGAGACCCTTTCGGAACTTCCGCTGCCCTGGGATGCTGCTCAGAAATTGGGCTCTTTTCTTGATGCTCCGGCTAAGTATTCTCCTGATAGCATATCAGGACAGCTGAAATTTATTCTTGAGACCTGGAGTCCCTATATTTCCTACAGTAAGAAATTTCTGTTCAGGTCTCTTGACTTTCTAAAAGAAGAGGAAAGACCTGTGTTCCCTCCAGGACCTGGTCCTTCATTTGTTGCAGACTACCACTCCGGAATGCATGAATACGAGGCTTTTAGTAAAGATTCGGATTGGATGCCGAATGTCGTAATGCTTGCAAAAAGCACTCTTGTCTGGCTGCATCAGTTGTCCGGTAAATACGGATATGAAATCCAGCGGCTGGACCAAATACCTGACCGTGAACTGGATATTATAGCAGAACGGGGATTTACCGCTCTCTGGCTGATCGGATTATGGGAACGAAGTGCCGCTTCTAGGAAAATTAAACAATCAACAGGAAATCCGGAAGCTGCTGCTTCGGCATACTCTTTAAAAAGTTATAAAATTGCATCCGAACTGGGAGGAGAATCCTCTCTGCATAATCTTAAAGAGCGATGTGAATATCGGGGAATCCGGTTAGCTAGTGATATGGTTCCAAATCACACGGGAATTGATTCTGATTGGGTACTGTCCAGACCGGATCTGTTTCTTCAAACAGATGCTCCCCCATTTCCTGCTTATACGTTCAACAGTCAGGATCTGTCCAGGTCTCCGGATGTCGGAATTTATCTGGAAGATCATTATTATAATCAAACTGATGCTGCCGTATCCTTCAAGCGAACAGATAAACATACCGGTAATTCTGTTTATATCTATCATGGTAATGATGGAACATCCATGCCGTGGAACGATACAGCACAACTGAATTACCTGAATCCTGAAACTCGGGAAATCGTTATTCAGACAATAATTCAAGTAGCAAAAAACTTCCCTATTATCAGATTTGATGCAGCAATGACTTTGGCAAAAAAACATATTCAGAGACTCTGGTTTCCAAAACCGGGAACCGGCGGAGATATTCCTGGAAGATCTGTCTATGGGATGGAACAATCTGATTTTGATCAGGCAATTCCCGTAGAATTCTGGAGAGAAGTTGTTGACCGAATCTCTGTAGAGGTTCCTAATACCCTCCTTCTTGCTGAAGCTTTTTGGATGATGGAGGGATATTTTGTTCGTACTCTGGGAATGCATAGGGTTTATAACAGTGCTTTTATGAATATGCTAAAACTAGAAGAAAACCGTAAATACCGGGATACCATAAAAAACACTATAGCTTTCGATCCGGAAGTTTTAAAACGTTTTGTAAACTTCATGAATAATCCTGATGAAGATACGGCAATCGAACAGTTTGGTGATGGCGATAAATATTTTGGTATCTGTACACTACTTGTAACTATGCCGGGTTTACCTATGTTCGGGCATGGACAGATAGAAGGATACAGAGAAAAATATGGTATGGAATTCAGCCGTTCTTACTGGGACGAAAGCCCAGATCAACCTATAATAGATTTACACTATAAAAGGATTTTCCCATTAATAAAAAAACGCTATCTATTTTCCGGATCTGACAATTTTGCTCTTTATGATGTAGTAGCTGAACTAGGTGTTAATGAAAGTATTTTTGCGTATACCAATAGAGCACAGGAAGAACGGGTGCTGGTTATCTACAACAATTCCTATCAATCCGCAGGAGGACGAATTCTTGAATCGGCCCCATTCCTGAAACGTTTTTCAGGGGAAGACCGTCGAATTATAACAACAACACTGGCCGAATCACTATTGTTAACAAACGATTCTGACTATTATTGTATCCTTAAGGGGTTTCATAACGGTCTCTCTTATATCCGTTCATCAGCAAAAATTCATGAACAGGGTTTGAAGCTGATTCTTAGCGGTTATGAGACACAGATCTTTCTTGATATACATGAATTATATGATACTGATGGAATTTATTGCCGCCTATGTGAACACCTTGATGGTAATGGTGTTCAGGATATTGCGCTTGAAGCTAAACGTATACGGCTTCATGCCTTTCATGCTTCAGCTGAACCACTGTTCTCACAACATATAATTTCTCTTATAACATCGGTTTTAGCTGGCTCAAAATCGGCTGCGGAGTCGTTAAAGAAGGCTCTGGTTAAGCTGCTGCTGCGGGTTGGTGATGCCTGGGCTGATACTTCCTTTCCCGGTAATTCTTTTCTTTATGACAGCGTATACAATCCGGATGAAAACTTTGCAGCGGAAACAGTTGCGCAGCTTCTTTCTATCGCTGAATTAATCAGCACTTCTGATTCCTCTTTAGGCAGATATTTCAGCAATTCTTTATCTCTTATGCCAGAAATCCCAGTGGTAATTGCGGGCTGGATCCTCTGCCGGCCTCTTCAAACCCGAGGTGCATCATACGAAAACCAGAAATTCTCTACGGAACTTCTGCTGGAAGAGCTGCTGCATGATCGCCTATATGAGTGCGGGATTGTGTCACAGGAGATTCCAAGAGTAACTTCTGCAATTGATATACTTATTGAAAACAGCGGTTGGTTCGAAAATATGGTTGAGACGGGACGAAATAAACGGGATCAGCTTGCAGAATTCCTGACAATTCACTCATACAGATCGTTTATTAAAGCTAACTGGCATGAGGGCGTAGAATGGTATCATAAAGAATCTTTTCAGGAATCGTTATTTTGGCTTATGTTTAGTGAAGTACTGCTGTCTTCTGACCATATATCCGACAAGAATCAAAAACTGTATTGTACGATAATTGAATGGTTCAAAAAAGAATCAGCCGCTGAGTATCGCGTAGAGGGTCTGCTTTCAGAGTAATCTCACTGACACCTTGCAGTTCCTGACCCGACACGATGTGACAGCTATTTCAATTGAAGAGTATCTCATCGTTTGTATTACTTTTCAATCTCATAAATAACTCTGGCAATAGGTATGCGCCTACCATTTCCGAATGCTTTTTCGGACACTTTCAGTACTATAGCAGCCTGTCTTCTCTTATACTCACTTTTTTCTGTCAGTCTTATAATTCTTCGAACGGTCTCTTTGTCATAACCCAACGCAGTAATTTCATCAAATGATTTACATTTCATAATATGCGCATCAAGTATTCCATCAAGAATTTCATAGGGAGGAAGACTGTCTTCATCTTTTTGATCAGGGCGAAGTTCAGCAGAAGGAGGTTTTGTAATAATGTTTTCCGGAATAAGATCATATTTCGTTTTCTCGTTTATATAACGGCACAAAGCAACTACTTCGGTCTTAAACAGGTCTCCAATTACCGCTAGACTCCCGCACATATCACCATACAGTGTGCAATACCCCGTAGCCATTTCTGATTTGTTCCCTGTGGTAAGAAGAAGAGACCCTTTCTTGTTTGACCAGGCCATAAGCAGCAATCCGCGTATTCTTGCCTGCAGATTTTCCTCTGTGGTATCCGGCTGGGTACCGGCCAAACTCGCTTTCAGGGTTTCCAGTGAAGCAGTAAACATCTGTTCAATAGGAAGCACCTCAAAACCAATACCCAGATTCTCTGCAAGCTTTTGTGCATCTGAAAGACTATGGTCAGATGAATATCTGCTTGGCATCCCATATGCGTGAACATTTTCCGGTCCCATAGCCTTTGCTGCTATAACGGCTACAAGTGCAGAGTCTATCCCGCCGGAAAGGCCGAGATTCACTCTTTTAAACCCATTTTTCTGCAGATAATCACGTACACCAAGAATTAATGCTTTCTCAAGGTTTTCATTCTTATTATTGATCTCCAGAAGATTGCTTTCGGGTATCACCGCGGCTGCAGCGGTATCAAGAATTTGTAAATCTTCCTCAAATGATCTGCAATGCATTATGATCTCTCCTTTTGCCGAAGCAGCTAGAGAGTTTCCATCAAAGATTAAGAGATCATTAGCACCTACAGCATTTACATAGATAGTTATACATTTGTATTTTTTGCTTAAACTTTCAACAAGCTGTCGCCTGATAGCTGTTTTTCCACTATAAAAGGGTGATGCCGACGGTGCTATAAGTATATCTATACCGGCATTGCAAAGATCCTTAACCGGATCTATATGATAAGTCAGTCTGGAATCACCTATATTTTCTGCCCAAATATCTTCACATATTGCAAAGCCAAGCTTTTTTCCTTTAAAATTTAAAACTGTCCTCTTTTCGGCAGGTTCAAAATAGCGGTCTTCATCAAATACATCGTAGGTGGGAAGCAGGGTTTTATGCTGAGTATGTATCACTTCCCCATTATAAATAACGGCAACGCTGTTGTAGTAGGCTTTTCCTGTTCCTGAATAATTTTTTTCAACATACCCGACAGCAACAGCAATATTATCCGGTAACTCTTTTTTCAAGTCTGATATTGTTTTTTGATTTGTGTCGATAAAAGCAGGATAAGTCATTAAATCCAGCGGTGGATATCCGCAAACTGCCATTTCGGGAAATACAATAAGATCTGCTCCGGCCTTTACAGCTTTTTCAGTCTGTTCGATTATCTTGATTTTATTTTCTAAAAATCCCGCAATTGTTGTATTAATCTGACCTAAAGCAATTTTCATAATTCCGATCCCCTATTATCTGCATAAAATATTTCGATATTTACAATTGACATGAAGCCTGTCAGTCTTATCAGGACTCAGAGTAAACTCTGAATTTTCCGACTGACTCCTGATATTGGTATTATATGCGGTTAAAATGAAAGGTATCAATACCCCAGGGTAAGCTCTGCCAGAGTAAGCTCTGATCCCAGGTGACTTCGTCTCCTTACCCTCCACAAGGAGCGGGGTGCTTGCAGGGTACTTGCAGGGTTGTGAAAATTGTTGACTTTGATATGCTCTTACGATACTCTTTGTGTATGAAAGATTGGTTTAAATATATAGTAGCAACAGTTGCAGGTTTAGCGCTTGTATTAATTTTTCCTGAATCGGATTTGATAAAAAGTATAATAGGTACAGGGGCAGCGGTCTTTGAAAATCTTGGACGCTATATTCTTATTCCCTTTGTGTTTATCTCTTTCACCTCGGGTATTGCTAATTTACGCAGACAAAAACAAGCCTTCCGTGCTGTGATATATTCTCTCGGCTGGGGGGTACTTGCTTCTCTTGCTCTTACGGTAACAGCGGGACTTATTGCCTGGAAAATTTTTCCCGCTAATTTTTCCGGAGTTACCGGTACAGAAGCCATAAGCACCCCGGGATTAGTCCCTTTTTCTGAATTTATTACCAGCGTTATACATACGAATGTACTCGCTGTATTTACCAAAGACATCCCTCTCCTTCTTCCGGTTGTTGTCTTTGCACTCTTACTTGGAATTGCATTAAAACCGGATGAAGATTTCATCCGTCCGGCCTTTGCAGTAATGAACTCTTTCTCGGAAGCTTTTTATAAATTAGCAGCTATTATAACTGAACTATTCATTCTGGGCATTGTCTTTATTTCTGCCGTCTGGTTTGCAAAAACATTCTCTTCAAATATAATCAGTGACTCCATAAAGCTGGTACTGCTAATAAGCATAGTAACTCTACTAGCTGTTTTTCTTATTCTTCCTTTACTGTTACTCCTCATAGGAAAAACAAGAAAACCATATTTGTGGCTCTTTGCGCTGACATCACCAGCTATTCTTGCATGGTTTTCAGGCAGCACACTTACTGCACAAATTCCGCTCCTTCTGCACACCAGAAATAATTTAGGTGTTGCTAAACGAGTAAGTTCCACTTCAATCCCTATCCTCACAATCATGGGAAGAAGCGGAAGTGCTATGATTGGTGTAGTGACTATTTGTTCTCTCTATTCAACAATACATGGATCTTCCCTTCCGTTCTTGGGGCTGCTGCTGGCGATGGTTATAACAACACTCTTTTCACTAATCAGTGCATCAACTCCACCAGGAACTGAAATAATGTTTATTGTGGCAATGACGGGTACTTTGATGGGAAATGATTTCACCACAACCTTACCTATTATACTGCCCATGATGCCGTTGCTGTTAGGTGCTTCAGCCTTGATTGATACCATAAGTGCCGGTTTTGGTGCGGGTGCGATAAGCAGAGTGCTTCAGGCGCATTCTCCGGTTAAAGCAAAAGACTTCCTGTAAAGAATTATCTGTTTTTGCTGAGATTTTTTCAGCTTTGGAATTCGTTACTTAATTTTCATGCTGTCAACATAATATCTGATATTTGTTGTATTATTGTCTATATCATATTCTGTTGTCTGAAATACCAGCACAACGTAATCTCTTTTGGGGGAAACAATTACTTGTTTAAGTTGAAAATCGTACACATCTTGTATTGGTTTAATTAATGAACCCGCCTCATATCTGTTCTGGGTGCCGTCCTTGAGTGTTTGAAACAGTGTTATTGCCAAGGCAGTGTTTGTCCCGGGTTCCCGTACCTGTGGTCTCATGACAAAGGTAACAGAGTATACCGTACCGACCTGATAATCACTGAATGATATCATGTCACCAGTTTTTTGTCCCGGTAATTGAAAATATAACGTTGTTCCTGTTTGCGTATAATCTATATCAACAGTATACATCGAATTATACTCTTTCAAATTCATTAATAGTGCGCTTAATCCATTATTACCTGATCGCTGTGAGTCCGGATATGTTCTGCTCAGGCTGAGTTCACTGGAATTTTCTCCAGACACCAAATCATGATACAGTACATCGGCATAAAGCAGTGTTCCTGATTCGTTTTTCCCATATTGGCCAAACAAAAATGCTTTGGAATCACGCGAAAACCCCAGATTAATAAATTCGGCCCGATCCCCGGCAAACACTGCTGTATGCAGGCAAAAAACTATGAGGAACAAGGAAATAACTTTTTTAAACATACCCAACTCCTGCATCAACATTACTGTAACATTAAAAAAAAATCCAGACTTTATCATTTGTAAAAAAAACAGTATGATAATCCTAATATGAACCTAATTATACGGTCAACAATTATTGTTCTACTCATTATCTCCGGTTTTTTGCTGATTTGGCTTATTACCTGGAATACCGGTTTTCAGGAATCTATTATTCAATCAGTTTTTACTCAGGATTATCCGCTACGACAAACAATAGATTCTAGAATCCATTTAATATATACCATATTTTGCGGTATTTCATTTTTTTTTGGTGTATTTTTATTTATCTTCTTCAGAAAAACAACATCACCCGAAATACTGTACTTAATAATTTCTGTGCTGTCTTTTGCTTTTTTAAGTCTTCGTTTCCCGATTTCCCTAATTATTCCCAGTCAGCACATGATAATACCTCCTACAACAATAATTAAATGCTATTATTTTTTCTACCTGTTTAGTATTTCTCTGTTCTTTCTAGGCGGTTTGTTCTCCAACGGAATTCCTTTTATTAAACAAAACCTCCTTTTGTCTGCAAGTTTTTTTATCTCCTTTATAATAGCTCTTGTTATACCCTTGAATTATAACGGAACACTTCCTGCTACACCAACCCTGTTTTCCTACCTTGGAACACTCTCAATTTTCATTAAGTTTCTTGAGGCTGCTGCAGTAATTAATTATCTGGCTGCAGCAAGACGAAACAATAACTTACAGTATATTCTTCTTTCAGTAAGTCTGCTGCCAATTCTGATTGGAATTGAATCAATATATTCTCTGTATTCTATCCCTGTAATGGTTGTAGGGATAGTGCTTTATTTTTCAGGTCTGGTTTTTTTCGCTAATAGAATATATAGAATCAGACTTTGGAATTAAAAGTTTTTAAATCCGCTTTATTTTAGCTCATTAATAAAACGACGGCTGCCGTGCCTAAAGGTACAAGGATATTGTCGAAATCTTTTAGGGTAGTCATCTCACACAATGATGCAGCAAGGCCTGCTGCTATTGAAATCACCCAATCATTTACCACTAACATGACGCAAAATGTTGAAGTAATAAAGCATGCGGCTGTACCAGTTATTGTTTTAACTCCATATTTATTACGATTATTTTGAAATAAAAACTTTCCGGCAAGAGCGGCAGCTGTATCACCAAAAGCAAGTGCAAAAATTCCCGCTCTCATTGCTTTTTCCGGGAAAAGGAACAAGGTCAGGCCTGCTCCTGCTGCCAGAGTTAATGGAGCAATAATAAAGTGTTCAGCTTCACCCGGTCGTGAGACAAAAAGAGAGATTCCTCTGATTGTCTTGTAGGGAAAAAATTTTTTTCCTCTAATTCCTCTAATCAAATGTATCCGTATCATTTCTGACATTGTATAGATTAAAGCTCCAGTAAGCAGCAGAGAATAAGCAGCAAGATAAGAGTGAAAAGCAATAAGTGGTAAAAACCCTATGAGAAGATGAAGTCCTTTTCTTATAACTTCTTTTCTGAATTCATTTTTTACCAATAATACCTGCTGCGGGTTTTTGTTGATCATTAATATATGGTAATTGAGGCG
>JADHUD010000010.1 GCA_016784705.1 Spirochaetia bacterium
CTTATAGAAAAATATGAGGTAAGCCGAATTACTGCCAGACGGGCTTTTCAGGATCTGGAGGATAACGATATTATCATCAGGCGTAAGGGCAGCGGCAGTTATGTTACGGGAGTATTCCCCCGGGGTGAAATAAGTTCTACGGTAAATAACAGGATTATCTCTTTGGCAATTCCTTTTCATTCAAATCTGGGCGGATGTTTTGAGCTTATTCATGGAATTGGTGATTATTTGAATGCAGAAGGATATGTTCTGACAGTAGAGCATATGTCTTCTATTTTGAAAGAGCGTCAGTTTCTTCTCTCTTTGAAATCATCCCCCCTAACAGGATTCCTTTTTTATCCAAGTACCGGTCATGAAAATCTTGATGTAATATTGTCTCTTGATGCCTCTACAGTACCCATAGTTTTTCTTGACAAATACTTTGAGGGCACCAGTCTGGTCTCTGTAGTTTCTGATAACTATGGAGGGACCCGTAGTTCTGTTGAACACCTTGTAGCTCTCGGTCATACAGAGATTGCTTTTGTTTCCAATATGGATTTAAACGTGGCTTCATCAGTAAGAGATAGATACCAGGGCTATTGTGCAGGACTTAGAGATGCTGGTATTCAAGTTGATCTTTCGAATGTTGTTGCCGTGGGTAAAGGCGCAACGGGAGATTTGTATTCAAGTTATTATGAAGCAATGACTGCAGGAGGAATCTCTACAACAGTTGAAGAATCATTAATGGTACAGCTTTTAGCACCTCTTTTTAATCATAGTAATTCGGTGACAGCAATCCTTGCAATAAATGATTATATGGCGATTGATATTGCGCGGACTCTTACAAGAATGGGTATTCGTGTTCCTCTTGATGTTTCTGTGGTTGGGTTTGACAATATTGAGTTATCATCACAGATTGAAATACCTATTACAACGGTCGCTCAGGATTTCTATGAGATTGGTGTAACAGCAGCAAGAGTACTATTAAGCAAACTTCTTGGTGAGAATAATCATGTAAGATCACCGATTGTAATTCCCACAAAATCTGTTATTAGAAATTCGACAGCAGAAATCGGTTCTGGCCTTATTTCAAATAACTGAGAGAAAAGATATTAGTAAATACACACTCTGAAACAGGATTGTATTTATGAAACTATATATCTATATATTGCTGCACATTGTGTAGTAAAAATATTTAGGAGGATCTAATGAAGAAGTACTTACTGTTTTTCGTTGTGCTGATGTGTTTAGCATCAGTTATTTATGCTGGAGGGCAAGAAGATGCTGCCGCTCAAGAAGATGTCACTCTGACACTGTGGCATTGGAAAGTTGCGTTTGACCCGGGATTTAAGGCTGTAGCTGATGCTTTTGAAGAAAAAACGGGTATTCGTGTTGTTACTGAGATTACAACACCGGATGAAGCCTATAAGCAGAAATTGGTAGCAGCCGGAATTGCCGGCAATTTACCGGATTTATATGCCTATTGGGCTGATGCCGGAAATGGTTCGTTCGATGGAGTTGCTATGGAGTGGGCAGGGACATTAGATGCTGACCCTGCGTGGCGTGATTCTTTTTTTCCTGCTGCCATATCAGCGGTTACTATTTCAGACGCAAAAATTGAATCGTGGTTAGATGATGAGAACTCTAGTAAATGGTTAACAACAAGGGAAGCAGGACAAGTCTATGGTATACCCATTGATGTTGGTGCATTTTATACAATATATGGCAATGCTGAACTCATGAAAAATGCTGGAATTTCAACCGATAATCCTCCCGCAACCATGGAAGTTTGGATTGAAGATATGAAAAAGATCCAGAGTTTAACAGAAACTCCCGGGTTTGTATTCAGTGGGCAAGCCTTCTCTCTCTATGAAAACTGGTTTGCAAACTTTGTTGACTATATGAAAAATGGGCCGGAAGAGTATACCAGGTTTATGACCAGAGAATCCAAAATGTCTGACCCTGAACATATGCATGTTGCGCAGTTCCTT
The DNA here is from genome assembly GCA_016784705.1 of Spirochaetia bacterium. Lineage (GTDB taxonomy): Bacteria > Spirochaetota > Spirochaetia > JABMQR01 > JABMQR01 > JABMQR01. The sequence continues at coordinate 1,971 of JADHUD010000010.1, forward strand.
GAGGATCTTGCAGTTAGTGGAAATATTCTTGCTGGTTCTGCAACACTGGGTATAGATGAAGCTGATCAGGCTTTTGTTAATGGGCAGGCTTCCTATCTGCTGGGAGGAACGTTCACCTTTGCCAGTCTTCAGGCGATGGGTATGTCTATTGATCAGATAGTCAGTTTCCGTATTCCAGCTTATGAAGGCTCTAAAGTTCCCGATGCTACTGTTTCACCATTCCCTCTTGTTATGCTGAATGTTAATACTAACGGAAAGAGTGTAGATAAAGCAATCGAGTTTGTAAAATTCATGACTTCAGATGAAGGAATGACTCTCTATGCAAATAATGCTTTTGATATTCCTGCTATAAGCATAAAAGATACATCAAAATTAAATAGTGTAATAAAAAGCATGCTCAGTTCTTTAAGCACCGATTCAAACTGGTGGTCTGAAAACTCGGCAATTTCCAGCAAAGTATTTTCCAATGCAGAATGGCAGGTTTTTCATGAAGGGAAACAGCGTATTGTTCTCGGTGAATCTACAGCAGAAGAAGTTGCTGCTAGTTTTGATAAAGCTGCAGAAATAGAGAAGAATAAATAGAATGATTTGCTGATTTATGGGTAATGAAGGAGTGATCAGGTTGTTCACTCCTTCATTACAGAAGGGAGTGATGGTGTGAGCCAAAGATCAAAAATAAAAAAACAGGAGATTGTTACAGCCTATTTTTTACTTACGCCGGCTTTAACTTTATTTCTTGTGGTTGGATTATTCTCTATTGTATTTTCCATAGGTCTCTCTTTTTTTAGGCTATCGTCCGGATCACTACTAAGTAGTGCTATCTTTGCAGGTATAGATAATTTTAGAGATTTTCTTTTTGGAAGAGATCAATTATTGACTCGTAATTTCTGGCGTGCCCTCGGGCATAATATCTGGATTTCAGGTTCAATGATTTGCTTTGTAATACCCCTCTCTTTGTCTCTTGCAATGTTGCTTCAGCGAATCGGCCGGGGTGTTGCGATTTTTCGAACCGTTTTTCTTATTCCCATGGTCACAGCATCTGTTTCTATTTATTACGTTTGGACTGGTATATATAATGCACGGGGTTCTCTTAATCAGTTTCTTGCGAATATCCCCTTTCTAGACAACTTAATTCAGGCAAATGGGTGGCTTGGAGAGTTGAACACGGCACTTCCTTCTATGATTGTTATGATCATTTGGAGTGCTATTCCAGGTACCCTTATACTCTATTTTGCTGGATTGCAGACTATAGACAAAAATCTCTATGAAGCAGCAGATATAGATGGAGGTTCGGATTTTCAGAAATTACTGCACATAACCTGGCCAATGCTCACTCCTATAACGGTCATAGCTGTAGTAATAAATCTGAATGCTGCATTACAGATTTTTGAGCAAATATGGGTCATGACAAAGGGTGGGCCGGCAGGATCTACCATGGTACTTAATGTATTGATTTATCAGGAAGCATTTGTAACAGGTGCTGGGCTTGGACGTGCAAATGCGATGGGCTGGTCTGTATTTCTGCTAACTTTTATTATGTCATTGATTAGTATGCGGTTACTTCGTGACCCGGCAGATCGTTAAGAGGGATGTATGAATAGAGTTAAAACTATATTAAATTACGGTTTATTAGCCCTATGGGCTTTATTATGTTTGTACCCTCTGTTCTGGATGATAGGGGCTTCAGTGAAAGAGCCAATGGATGTAATGGGTACATATGCACTTTTCCCTTCTGGTACATGGCATTGGGAAACTTATGTTGAGGTTTGGAAGAATCTGGGGTTTTTTAAGTATTTTATCAATAGTGTTAACGTTTCTTTCTGGACAATTCTATTGATCAATATTTTCTATGCTCTGGCAGGTTTTGCCTTTGCAAAACTTCGCTTCCCTGGTAAAAATATTGTATTTTTCGGTTTTATAGGAATGATGTTTGTCCCGGTTATTACTGTTCTTGTCCCCTTATATTTAATAGAATATTATCTGGGTTTTCTGGATACGCACCTAGGTCTTATTTTTCCTATGGTTAATGGTGCCGCACCGCTAGCTATATTTCTATTCCGTAATTATTTCCGTACCATACCACACTCGCTATTTGAATCTGCAAGAATAGAAGGAGCCTCTATTTTACGGATTCTGGGTCAGGTTTATATGCCTCTGGCTCTTCCTGCAATGGCAACGATCACTATATTAAATTTTCTTGGATCATGGAATTCATTAGTATTGCCAATGGTTATATTAAGTACACGAAAACTATTCACACTGCCTATTGCCGTAACTTTACTCGATACAGGAGTCTTTCGACAATGGAATGTTCTTATGGCGGGATCTCTAATATCAGTGGTTCCTGTTATTGTTGGATTTACTGCTTTACAGAAGTATTATATTCGTGGGCTGGTGGCAGGGGCTGTAAAAGCATAAACTTGTCATTTTGATCTGAATGCTAATAAACACGACAGACTCCTGGTACTCTTTTTATCTGTAGATTTTGGCAGCATACTGGAGGAATATATTATGGCAATATTTGATCTCGGAAATTTGGAATGGAATCTTATAGGATGGCGTCCATTTTCCTGGAGATTGGGGAGAACCCGTGAAACAGGATCTTCCTTTGAACCTGATATTGGCCCAATTCCAATTACAGTTCCTGGAAGCGTACAACAAGCTTTGTATGAATCAGGAATAATACCAGATTGGAATGTTGGTACTAACTCCCGCCTTTGTGAGTGGGTTGAACATCGGCATTGGGAGTTTAGAACAATTCTCCCGGTATTTAGTGACGTGAAAGACGAACACGTCAAGATAGATGCATTGGGATTGGATTATTCCGGCTGGGTACTGCTTGATAATGTAGAGGTAGCCAGATTTTCCGGTGCCCTAATTCCGCATGTAATCGATTTGTCAGGATTAATCACTGATGAAGAGAAACATTCTCTTTCTATCATATTCGAAGAACCTCCTAGTGAACAAGGGCAGATTGGCTATACTTCAAAATCGAAATATATCAAACCCAGATATAACTATAGCTGGGATTGGTGTCCACGGTTTGTACCTGTCGGCGTTTGGGATAAGATTCAACTGGTTACAGGTTCTGATGCAGATTTCCGGCTTGAATCAATGCATTCGAAACTGGATGAATCATATAATACCGGATCAGTCGAGACCATGCTCGTATGCTCTTCTGATACCGTTATCAACTATAAGGATGCTATAGTTCAATTGAAGATAATGGATAATGGTACTGAAATTACCCATACAGAGGTTCCCTTAACCGAAAATAAGATGCTGCTGCATCTTAATACAGAACAAATTGAACCCTGGTGGCCAAACGGTTATGGCAAACAAAAGTGCTACTCAGTGAAAGTTGTTGTCAGGAATGCAGACGGATCCATAATTTGGAAAACTACAAGAAAAACAGGATTCCGACATGTGGAGTGGCAGTTATGCGAAGGGTCACCAGTTGGAGCAGAACCTTGGCTTTGTATAGTGAATGGAATTCCGGTTTTTCTTCAGGGAGCCAACTGGACACCTATTCGCGTATCTTATCCGGATACAAAAGATAGTGAGTATCAGGAAATAATCAATTTGTATCAGGAAATGGGAACAACCTGTCTGCGCGTTTGGGGAGGGGGATTGCTGGAGAAAGAAGTTTTCTACAATGCCTGTGATGAAGCAGGAATACTTATTTTTCAGGAATTACCATTATCATCATCAGGACTTGAAAATGAACCTCCATCAGACTTGAAGGTAATTGATCAGCTTGTAGTAATTAGCCGAACGTTCATTCGCAGCCGGACACATCATCCTTCCTTACTCTTTTGGTCAGGAGGTAATGAGCTAAGATGGTCGCCTGTACGTGAAAATGAGGATGGGCTGCGGCCAATTGATTCACTTCACCCCTGTATAGATGCATTTAGAAAGCTCATTAGTGAAGAAGATCCAGGAAGAAGGTTTGTTGACACTTCACCGAGTGGGCCAAAGGCAAATGCAGCTTTTACTGATCTCGGATCTGGTATATGTCATGATGTTCATGGCCCATGGGGTTTGGGTGGAATGAAAGATATGAGTGAGTGGAAAGAGTATTGGTTAAAAGATGATGCTCTGTTTAGATCAGAAGTTGGTATGCCCGGAGCAATGAAGGCTGAAAAGATTGATCTATATAGTAATGGTCTGCCGATGTGGCCTCCTCAAGGCGAATATTGGCTTCATACTTCATCATGGTGGCGTCAGTGGGATCGACTGGAAAACGATATGCTGAACAAAGATATCGCAGAATATGTTAAAAGATCACAAGCCGATCAAGCTGAAGCTTACCGGTTTGCTGCACAAGCATGTAAAAGCCGATTTCCACGATGCGGAGGTTTTCTTATATGGATGGGGCATGATTGTTTTCCCTGCCCCTCAAATAATAGTATTATAGATTTCAGTAGAGAGTTGAAACCTGCATACTATGCAATTCAGGAAGTGTTTTTGTCTTCAAAAAAAGGGGAGATCAATGAAAGAAACAGTGGGTAAAAGATCTGCCTTAAAAATGGTATTGATCCCATCCGGAAATGCACAAATAGGAAGTAATCGGGGTTATTCTGAGGAAAAACCAATACAAAATAAAATGGTTTCAGCCTTTTATATGGATTGTTGCACCGTAACAAATAGAGAATATAAAAGTTACTGTGATAAAGAAAAAATACAATATCCTGATGATCCCCGTTGGTCGGATATGCCAAATTATTTTCTTGATTATCCCGAGTATCCGGTTGTAAATGTAGCTTGGGAAGCAGCCAACTCTTATGCTTTGTGGGCAGGAAAAAGATTGCCAACTGAACTGGAATGGGAGTATGCAGCATGTGGCGGAGTATCTGGTTCATTGTATCCTTGGGGGGAAGCTTTGGTGGACGGGGATAAGGCAAATTATGCCGATAAGAATACTGAATATCCATGGAGAGATTTTACGCACTCCTCAGGATGGAGATGTACATCACCTGTGGGAAGTTTTCCTCCAAATGGCTACGGACTGTATGATATGGCCGGAAATGTTTGGCAGTGGTGTGAGGATTGGTTTTTTAATTACGACGATAAGGAAAGGGATCTAAAATATTTGAAAGATGGTTGGGGAGGTTCTAAGGTTTGTCGCGGAGGATGTTACCACAGCAGTTCTTTCGATCTTAGAACATCGAGACGTCGACAGGTTCAAGGTGGTTCAGCCCAAATAAGTGTGGGTTTTCGATGTGTACGTGATAAAAATCCTTCAAAAGCAGATAATGAATCCCAACCAGATGTTCACTTTGATGCAGATTGGATAGGGACTATTGCTTGTGAACAAGCTGTTGCAGAGAAAGGTGTAGAGCTCTGTTTAGGTGTCGGAAAATTGACTATTGAACGTGCAAAACTTATTAAAAATCTTGGATTTACCAGTGTCGAGCAATATGTAACATGGGAATCAGTTGAAAATAAAGGGCAAGATATCTGGGATTTCTCAACATGGGATGAACAAGTCGCTATATTGATAGATGTTGGATTGAAGTGGGTTCCTTTTCTTATCGCAGGACCTGCCTATTCTCTGCCTGACTGGTATAGGGAGAGTAGAGACTTTGAGGGGTTGCGTTGTCTGGAACACAATATAGAGTCAAAAGTTCAGAGTATCTGGGATAAAAATTTTTATGGATATATCGAACGATTTTTAAGAGCGGTTGCTGATCACTATAAGGATTCAGATGTCATAGAGACTCCTCTTCTTGGAATTTCTGGTGATTTTGGAGAATCAATATTTCCTGTATGGCATGGTAATTGGCCCACACAAATAGCAGGTCTTTATCACTCTCATGCTGGATACTGGTGTAACGATCGCTTTGCACGAAATGATTTTCAAAATAGAATGAAAGAAAAGTATGGAACATTAGATCAGTTAAATTCATATTGGAATACAAATTGGAAGAGTTTTGATTCTGTGACCATACCGGAGCTTCAGATAGATCCTGTTGATGGATTCAGGGTGGATGAATTTACAGATGCTGGTTTACCTCATTTAAAAAATCAAGGAGCGCGTAGACGGTGGCTGGATTTTGTGGATTGGTACCGTGGGTCAATGACCGATTATGCAGAATATTGGATGAAAACAGCACAATCCTGTTTTCCTGATAAACCGATATCACTCTGTACTGGTGGAGATGCTTCCTCCTTTCATGGGTCTCATTTTTCAGAACAATGCAAAATGGCCGCAAAATATAATGGTGGTATTCGGATTACAAATGAAGCGTCTGATTATACTGCCAATTTTTCTGCAACTAATTGGGTTGCTTCTGCTGGAAATTTTTATAATTCATTTTTCAGTTATGAACCTGCAGGGCTAGTTAATAATAAAGGTATTGTTTGTCGTCTCTATAACGCAATCGCATCAGGAGCAAAAGGGCTTCACTATTATGAGAATAATCTCTTTGGTAGTGAAGAACGAAAAAATTTATATTTAAAATTTCTACCTTTTTTTCATCCAAGGAATTTAAGAAAGAATATTGGTGTCTTTTATCCTGATACTTCGTTGATTCTGAAAAACCTGACAGGTTCAGAATTGTTAAAGGGGTATGAAATGTTCAGGGACTACTCTGATTTTATTTTTCTCGATGATTTAACTATTGAGGATGGTATATTAGATGGAGTGCAGGTTGCTGTTTTCTGTTGCGGAGAAGTTTACAGGTCTAAAACTCTCATGAAGATTCTTCAATGGGTTGAACATGGGGGTGTTCTTATTGGTTATAATATTTCGAACCTCTACTCAGCTGAAGATGATGAAAGTTTTATGGATAAGTTATTTAATTCAGAGGGAGGTATAAAGAGAATTGGGAAAGGGAAATCTCTTTATCTGCCAATTCACATTAATATCATACCTCCTGAAAAAGAGTGGATTGTAGGAACTCATTCAATAAAGATAGGGCTTGTTGAAACGATTACTCATTACCAAAAACTTGTGTTCGATCCAATAACCAAATTTCTTGAGGATAATAATATAGTAATTAGCGATGGTATACTGGATCAGGTATTCATGACTGAAATGGATAAGGGCTCAATATGGTTTAATAACAGCGAGGAGTATGTAGAGCGGTACGGTGTTTCTCTGGCACCCAATACTATAGTGGAGATTCTTACAAAGTAGAGTTCTGTTTGGAAAGAATCACCACATTTTATTTTCTGGAAGTATACCTCTCAAATCAAGTCAGCAGAAGCACCCATACGGTCGAATCCCTCAGGGACACTCTAACAATATTCAGAAGATTCGTGCAGGAGAAATTGAAATTTGGAATAGGAGGTTTCACCTTCGACCGGTGCGACAGGGACTGCTTGTTTGATTCTCAAACGAACGAGAGAAGCGGAACCAACAAGTTGGTTCCATTTCCGATGTGAGTGAACAACCAAAGGTTGTTTCAGGAGTTTGCGTTGCAAACTCCCAAGCTGAACGGTTTTACCGTTGGGAACCCTAAGCATGGAGTTTTGCATAAGCAAAACTCCCAAGCTGAACGGTATACCGTTCAGCAGTTTTCAGCGGAATAGAACCGCCAAAGCGGTTCTGGATCCCAAGCTCACCTACGGTGAGCCGTTTGCCTAAGACATAAGCAAAGTTTATGTCCGGGTATTGATACCTTTCATTTCCTCGACTACCTAAAGGAGCTGGGAAACTCACCTTCGACACGCAACCACCGGCTTGCTGGTTTGAAAAGCTATCTCAATTGCGCCAGCGATGTAGATATCGCGCTTCAATCGATCTCTCTTCGGGCAAAGAGTGTTCCTCCTGTGAAAACTTCAAAGCGGGAGAAGGGAATCCTTTCCAGCTCTTTCTTGTTCAATATAAGCAATAAACCTTTTAATAAGGGTATGGCTGAAATCCTCAAGAGTCAATATCTCCGCATTGATAAGCTCCTTATCTCGGATAAACAGGAGAAGTAGAGAAAAAGTATCACCGTGGGTTATTTTTATTCATCCGCCAACAAAAAACAGCAGTATTTCGGTAAATTTACTATATTGTACATACTGGATATAATACATCATGTTCAAATTCCTTCGATCTCTACTCAATTCAATATTCCATACTATTTTTAGGAATAGAAAGAATCTCATCTTCACCCTGCTTCTGCTCAAGAAAGAGAATGAGATGTATAAGCGTCACCTCAATCTTCAAAATAAGAGATTATATTTCAGGAAAACAGATAAGTTTTCTCTTGCGATGATAAATGCTCTATCTGCAAGAGCAGTCAATCATCTAACAGTAGTAAACCCTGAAACAGTCTTGAGCTGGCAACGCAGATTCATCAAGAATTTCTGGAGTTATACACATAATCCTCCTGGAAGAAAGCCTATCTCCAGAGATATCTAAAATCTGATCCTTGAGATGAAAAAGGATAATTATCTCTGGGGCTGCAAGAAGATTGCGAATGAATTGAAGAAAATAATCATTGATATTCATTACACTACAGTGAATAAGATTATCGGTACATTCCGGAAGCAAGGATTGCTTCAACCGAATGGCTCCTGGAAAAAGTTTCTCAAGATGCACTGGGATTCATTTATCGCCATGGACTTCATGACAATTGATACGCTATTTGGCAAACGACTCTACCTTCTTATCATGCTTGAACTGAAATCCAGAAGAATTGTCAAATGGAATCTCACAGAATCCCTGGGAGAGAATCTGAGTATCTGGAGGAAAACTATCCCAGTGTCGATGCTGAGGAATTTATAAAATCTGTCCCTAGAAAATGCTGTAGAATTACTTATGAAGCTTGATTGTGTAGTATAAACTAAAAATACCATCCGGGATTTTTACTTGACAAAACACACACTCGCCCTGCAGGCTGCTGAACTGCAAATCAATCTCGCATTCCGCCAGCTGGAAACCGCTAAACTACAACTGCAGAAGGGTGAAATTTATCCATCTGATGTAACAGCGGCCGAGTTGCCGTATCTGCAGGCGCTAGAGAATAGAGAGGGGGTATCTCGGGATAGATATCTACAGATTCTGGAGATGCTAATGTTGATGAATGAGTCTTTGTTATCATATTTTGAATAGTTTTTTACTCAAAACCAGCAGCTTCGGAGTAAGCCTGTATTTTTTTTAAATTGCGGCGCTGCTTAGGGAAATATTACAATAGTGCCCGATATTTATTGGGGCTCAAACCCTCTAAGCTTTTAAATACCGTTGAAAAATAACTGCTGCTTTCAAAACCTACTTCAGCGGAAATATCTGAAATCTTTCTAATTGGAAATTTCAGCATTAACTCCTTTGCACGATCGATACGTCTTTGGTTGAGGTATTCTGTTGGTCTCTGTCGGGTTACTTCCTTGAAAATTTCACAAAAGTATTGGGGAGTGACACCGGCGACATCTGCAAGGTCATCATTAGTTATTTGCCTGCCTAAGTTTTCACCAATATAGGCAAATACCTGGTTGATTCGTTTTTCGTTGAAATTATGACTATCTTTGCTGTTGTTCTTAACATATTTGAATAGGTCAATTAAAAACTGATATGTCATGACTGAACCGTCAAGACCAGTAAGTTCAGTAGAACCGCTAAGGATCTGCAGGGCTTTACGTATGTGAGAAGCAATAATGAGGGGATCTGATATACTGAAAACATCACTCTCTTTAAGTCCGATATAGTGAAGCATATTTTCGATATGATACCCGTTAACCGTTATCCAGTGAACATACCAGGGCGGATTTTGTGCATAATAGATATGCGGGATACCGGGGTAGAGCAGCATACCGCTATTGGGTGGTACAGGGATAGAATGCCCGGTAACTTCTAAAATTCCCGTTCCTGAAATAGTTTGAATCCATTGGTAGACAGGATATCCAAACGGTCTATCGATTGGGTATTGATAAAAATCACAACCAGCTCCTATCAGATGAAAAGGCAGCTCTTTTTCAAGCTCAGTCGGGGTGGCCAGGTGAAACACACCCTCCCGACGACCCTCATCATGTTGATTTTCAATCATAAATCACTCCAATATCTTAATATTATACGATGAATCTGAGTATTTTGATAGAACATTTAATTGATTAAAAAAAAAGATTAAACAAAAGTTGTATTTTTATGCAAATGTTACGTTATTTTATGCATAAATAAGGAATATATCTATGTTGCTGTATATATTTACACCCTGTAACTAATACCTTAAAATACTAAAACTAAAATGAAAATCTTATTGTTGACGGGTGGTTATACAGATTTATACTTAATTATCACGTTGAAAAGGAGAATTATATGAAAAAACGATTGATTTTATTAGTGTTGCTGTTATGTATGATTTCTGTAGGTTTATTTGCCGCAGGAGCAGAAGAGGCCTCAAACAAGTTAGTAATTAACTCCAATCTTTCCGATCCCGCCCCCAAAGCTGATTTAGCAAAAGTTGTGGAGCTGTTTAAAGCTGAGAATCCAGAGCTTGAAGTGCAGTTGAATACATTTGATCATGAAGCCTATAAAACTGCTATTCGTAACTTCCTGGCTACAGAAGCACCTGATGTTTGTCTGTGGTTTGCCGGAAACAGAATGAAATTCTTTGTTGATCAGGGATTATTTATGGCAGTGAATGATCTTTGGGAAGAAGAAGGTCTTTACGATTCCATGGCTTCCTCAGTAAAAGCAATGACTGTTGATGGAAAACAGTATGGAGTTCCCTACTCCTATTACCAATGGGGCGTATATTATCGAATGGATGTCTTTGCAAAATATGGACTTGAAGAACCAAAAACATGGGACGAGTTCATGAATGTAAATGATACATTAGTAGCAAATGGTGTTACTCCTATAACTATAGGAACGAAATACTTATGGACTGCTGCTGGATGGTTCGATTATATGAACCTCCGTGTAAATGGATATGATTACCATATGAAACTCATGGCTGGTGAAGCAAGTTATCTGGATCCCGAACTTGATGCAGTTTTTGATTTGTGGGCAGATATGCTTAACAGCGGACACTTCCTTGAAAACCACGCAACCTACTCATGGCAGGAGGCTCAGGCTCCGCTTATCAGTGGTGATGCTGCTATGTATTTGATTGGAAACTTCATGATACCCGACATGGAAAGTGCCGGTGTTGTTGATAATATTGGTTTTTTCCAGTTTCCGATTATTGATTCCTCTGTGGGCGTATATGAAGATGCACCGACAGATACATTCCACATTCCTCAAAATGCCAAGAATGTAGCCAATGCCAAAAAATTTCTGGCATTCGTAGCCCGTCCGGATATTCAGACACTCCTGACATCAGGGTCTCTACCTCCAAACAAAAACTCTGTCGCTCCTACTGACCGCTTTAAAAAAGAGGGTTTTGACATGTTGGGAGCATCTGATGGACTTGCACAGTTCTACGACAGAGATACTACCCCTGAGATGGCAAAAGCAGGTATGGAAGGATTTCAGGAATTCATGGTATTTCCCGATAGAATTGATGCTATACGGGCAAGACTTGATGAAGAGAGAAAAAATATTTTTGAGTAAAGCTTGTTTTTATTCATTGTACTGAAAATTTACCGGTGTGGATTTTATCCACACCGATATTCTTTATCCCTTTTCGAGTTTGTGTAGGAGGTTCTCAGGATGAAACAAGCAGCACAATATAAACTGTACCGTATGCAGCATAAACTGGCACCGCTCTATTTCCTCTTACCGGCTTTGCTTCTCTTTGGAGTCTTTGTACTTTTTCCTATTTTCCAGAGCATTTGGATTAGTTTGCATAAATGGGATGGATTCGGTCCCATGAAATGGGTTGGGATAAATAATTACGTCAGGTTAATCGGCGATGCAAGATTTATCAGTTCTTTAAAAAATAACGGTCTATGGCTTGCCTTGATGATGCTGGCGCCAGTATTTGGATTAGCATTAGCCCTATTCCTGAATCAGCAAGTTAAGGGAATAAGAGTGATTAAATCACTATTCTTTTTTCCTTTTGTTATCAATCTGGTAGTTATTGGATTGATTTTTTCCTGGTTCTACAACCCGGATCTCGGACTTTTGGCGGAAATATTTAAAATTTTCGGATTAAAACCCATTCCTATTCTGGCAGATGAAAATCTGGCAACCTATGGAATAATTCTAGCCGGAATTTGGCCTCAAACAGCCTATTGTTTAATACTGTATCTTACGGGATTAACCGGTGTGAATGTACAAATTGTTGAAGCGGGAAGAATTGATGGAGCAGGCGGGATAAAAATGCTGAGGCATGTAATATTACCACAGCTTCGGCCTGCTACAATTGTTGCCCTCACAGTTACTGTCATAGGCTCACTGCGAAGTTTTGACCTTATAGCGATTATGACTGCAGGAGGACCCTGGGGAAGCTCCTATGTTCTGGCATATCATATGTATGATGAAGCAATATTTAATTACAAAATGGGATATGGAGCTGCAATCGCAGTTGTGCTGTTTCTCGTTATGACAGTATTCATTGGCTTGTTTCTGAAAAATATCATTTCATCGGAGAAATAATTATGTTTCCAGCACCAATTAATAGAAAACCGTTACCTGTAAGAACTCTCTATGTATTTGCTGTGATAGTAATTCTTATAATTTTTCTCCTTCCTCTAGCTGCAATACTGCTGACCTCAATAAGACCCGGTTCAGATATATCCAGCGGAAATTACTGGGGTGTACCAAGCCGTTTTGCCTTAATAGAAAACTATGGAGAAGTTTTTAATCCTGCAAGAAGCCCTATGCTTCGTTATTTTGTAAATAGTGCTTTAATTACCATTCCGGCCGTATTTGTAGCTATTCTGATAAGTTCAATGGCAGGTTTTTCACTTGCTGTGTATCGTTTTAAAGGAAGAATTGCATTGTACGCCATGTTCATCGCCGGTAATTTTATTCCTTATCAAATCCTGATGATTCCTGTTCGTACCATGTTCGTCAAATTTGGATTGTTCGATACGATTTTTGGATTGGCTCTTTTTCATACCGCTTTCCAAACAGGTTTTGCCACATTCTTTTTAAGGAATTTTATTGTTACTTTGCCCTATTCACTTATTGAATCAGCCAGAGTGGAAGGAGCAACAGAGATACGGATTTTTCGGTCTATTATCCTTCCTCTGCTGAGACCTGCGTTGGCATCTCTCGGTGTTCTTCTTTTCACCTTTATTTGGAATGATTTCTTTTGGGCTTTAACCTTGGTACAAAGTGATAAAGCAAGACCTATAACTTTTGGGTTAAGCGCATTGAAGGGGCAGTGGCTCATAAGCTGGAATTTGATTGCCGCAGGTTCTGTTATTGCAGCTTTGCCATCAGTTATAGTATTCTTCATTCTACAAAAACAGTTTATCGCCGGATTAACGTTAGGCGGTGTTAAGGAGTAACTGGATGAAATTGATCTCTGCAAAACCTTGGCAGCAGCCGGAAATAACTGCGGTTAACCGGCTTCCCATGCGGCCCTGGCTTGTTCCCTATAAAAACAGAGCACAGGCATTGCAGGGACAAAGTACAGAAAGTCCTTGGTTTAAGTCCTTAAATGGGTTCTGGGATTTTTCACTCTATGATGATCCCGAATCCTGTCTTGATTTTATTGAAAATTATAGTAATGGTAAACCGGTTGAGCCGTGCAGAACTGCCTGGGATACGATAACTGTTCCCGGTAATTGGACAATGCAGGGCTACAACCATCCCCATTATACCAATGTTCAGATGCCGTTTCCCGATCTTCCCCCTCATACTCCCGAGAGAAATCCCACCGGACTTTATCGAAAAGTTTTCTCAGTTCAGAAAAACTGGAAGAGCCGTAGGATAGTCCTGCATATTGGCGGTGCTGAAAGCATGGTTCTTGTCTGGGTGGATGGGAAATTTGTCGGATTAGGAAAAGACAGCAGGCTGGAGAGTGAATTTGATCTCACCCCGTATCTTTCGCATGACGGAAATCATGAACTGCTTTTAATGGTTATTCAATTTTGTGATGGGAGTTATCTGGAAGATCAGGATCATTGGTGGATGGCCGGGCTGCATCGGGATGTCTGTCTATATTCTACTTCAGAGATCTATATGCAGAATATTGCAGCACATGCTGAACCTTCGGGGAATAGTAACGGGCCGGGAACCCTTACAGTGAATGTTGAGCTGGGTACCGGAGCTGTGCTCGATTCAGATACTGCTGCAGGATATCCGTTTACGCTGGAAGTTCATGTCTATGATATGCAGAAGAATCTTCTTGAAAAGAAAAATTCTCATAGTGTGGATGGGATCTGTAACTCTCCGGGTCAGCAGCACTCTTCTCCGCATGGCGGTCATCGAATATCGCTTCAAATATGTCTGGAATTAATAACATTATGGAGTCATGAGACACCGGTTCTCTATACAGTTGTTCTTGAGTTGAAAAACGCCAGCAATCAGCTGGTTGAATGTACCACATTGAAAACCGGGTTCAGGAGACTGGAAATAAGAGACCGACAGTTCTTTCTCAATGGTAAAGCAGTACTTATTAAGGGTGTGAACAGACATGAACATGATGACCGAACAGGAAAAACAGTCACCTATAAGAGCATGCTGCTGGATATAGAAATGTTGAAAAGATATCATTTCAATGCTGTACGGACAGCTCACTATCCCAATCATCCCGATTGGTATGATCTGTGTGATACCCATGGAATTTTATTGGTTGATGAGGCGAATATTGAAAGCCATCAATTTTATAATGAAATTTGCCGTAATCCGCGGTATCTTTCTGCCTTTACTGACCGAACAAGCCGAATGGTGGAACGTGATAAGAATCATCCGTCAATAATCTTCTGGTCACTGGGAAATGAGAGCGGATATGGACCAAACCATGATGCTGCTGCCGGGATAGTCAGAGGGTTGGATTCTTCCCGGCCTCTTCATTATGAGGGCGCCGTTCGGGAAGAGTGGGGTCAGGGACCCTATCATTTTGAAAGAGGATCACGTGTTTCAGATGTCATAGCACCCATGTATACATCAGTTGAAGAAATTGTTGAATGGGCAAAGAATCCCGCTGATAATCTGGATGAACGCCCCCTCATAATGTGTGAATATAGTCATGCAATGGGAAACAGTAATGGAGGATTGGCCGATTACTGGAATGCATTTAAATCATATAAAGGGCTGCAGGGTGGTTTTATATGGGATTGGGTAGACCAGGGGATAATTCAGAAGGCCGGAGCGGGGAGACAGGAGAGAGGAGAGAGGAAAGAGGAGACTGGAGAAACCTGGTCGATAGAGGAAAAACAGGTTGAGTGTCATAAGGCAGGCGGGAGCTATCACTGGGCCTATGGCGGTGATTTCGGTGATGAACCGAATGATCTGGATTTTTGTATAAATGGATTAGTCTGGCCTGACAGAACTCCGCATCCAGCCATGGAAGAGTTTAAAAAACTGGTACAGCCTGTTGAATTCTCCTTTATACATGCAGAAGCGGGACAGATCAAAATATTCAATCACTATGACTTTTTGACTTTAGATCATTTGACTTTTTATTGTTCAGTACTTCTTGACGGAAAAGAGCAGGCAGCCAGTGAATTCACTGTACCGTCAGTTTCAGCAGGTAGTTTTGCAGAAGTAGAGATCAGAATGATTGCCGGAGTTATAAACAGTATACGTGAAGATTCTTTTTCAATAAATGGTAAAGAGATCTCAGTAATTGTATCTGCCTGTTTGAAAAGAAAGGAATTCTGGGCTGAAGTTGGTTATCAGATAGCATGGGAGCAATACCTGCTGCCGGTACATAATACGGGAGAAGAAGAGGTTGCAAGAGAATATAGATATCCACCTTTTGTCCCGGAACTATCAAAAGTATTTCCTGAAGTACAATTGGTTGATAATCTTCCTGTTATGAGTTACATAACGGGTAATAGGAAGATGATTGTCAATGGACCGCTTTTACAGATATGGCGTGCTCCTACCGATAATGACTATATTAGAAATTTTGGACAACAGGAAAATAAACCGGGATATCTTTGGTATAAAGCTGGTATAGATAGAATTGTCTGCACTGCCGGTACGTTGATTGAAGATCACACTTTTTTCCTGCAGTATGCAACAATGAAAGGAAACCATCCTGTGGGGACACTGCAGGGAGAAATACAAAGAACGGAAAACGGAAGTGTACGGATGCTGCTGACCATTGCAGTAAATCCCGGACTTCCAGAACTGCCGCGTATTGGAGTTCGTTTTGAAATTCCCGAAGGATTTGAACAGTTAAGCTGGTATGGACGTGGATTGCTGGAGAATTATCCTGATCGAAAAGAGGGATATCCCATAAAAATCTGGGAAGGATCCGTATCGGATGAGTATGTACCGTATATACTTCCTCAGGAACATGGTGCTCATTGTGATACACGGTGGGTACGTGTAAGCGGTAAATCAGAAGAGGGTGGGAAAGGTTCGTTTCTTATCTCATCCCATACACCTTTCATTTTTTCTGCCCTGCACACACCTCCGGAGTCATTGGATACATTAAGTCATACCTGGCAAGTTGCGTTTGATAAAAAAACTTATCTTTCAATCGATATAGCACAGCGGGGTTTGGGGACAGGTGCCTGCGGACCTGATTGCAGTGATGGGTATAAGATTCAACCCGGAGTCTATACTATCGAACTTGAAATTTCGTCGAACTTGTAGGTGCGGATACAACTGAAGAAATTTCAAAATTATGGCTCTGAATTTGATTGAAGGAGTACTGAGATGCAGAAGATTGTAATTATAGGAGCCGGAAGCTTGGTTTTTTCCAGCCGGCTGACTGCTGACATTCTTACTTACCCTGAACTTTCAAACAGCCGGTTTTTTTTGGTGGATACCGATCCTGATCGGCTTTCTTATGCTGAAAAGATCTGTAAAAGGATCTTTAAAGAGGGCAGTTATACAAAGGCTTCTGTGGTTTCATCTTTACACAGACGTGAAGTCCTGAGGGATGCTGATTTTGTGGTTATCAGTATTCTTGTAGGCGGGATGGAGGCAATAACTTCGGAGATAGATATTCCTTTCAAATATGGTATTGACCAATGTATTGGTGATACGCTTACCCCAGGCGGCATAATGCGCTGTTTAAGAACTTTACCTGTGCTGTTGGAAATAGCTGAAGATATAAAAGAACTGTGTCCGAAAGCACACATTCTTAACTATACGAACCCCATGGGAATGTTAACTCAGGGGCTGATGGAAGCCTATCCTGAATTATCACAGGTGGGATTATGCCATTCAGTACAGGGCACTTCAGAAGAGTGGGCAAAACGGCTTAATATCCCCTACGGTGAAGTGAACTTCCTTTGTGCCGGAATTAATCATGAAACCTGGTTTTTAAAGTTTGAGCATAATGGAAAAGATATGCTTCCGGCTATGAGAAATCTGGCAGTTCAGCCGGAAATCTGGCTTGGTGATTCGGCAAGAATGGAGTATGTAAAACATTTTGGTTATCCGGTAACTGAATCCAGCGGGCATGTGTCTGAGTACTCCGGATGGTTTAGAAAGGATAATGACCGGGTAGCAAAATACTGCAGCAGTGAGCATTCCGAGTGGAATGGCGGGCATGGATTTATAAAAGAGCTGTATGCACGTCCGGATTGGAAAGATCAGATGCAGAGAAAGGCAGATTGGGACGATCCAATTGATCTTTCGAGAAGCCAGGAATATGGATCGCAGATTATATATGCCATAGTAACCGGAAAACCAACTCTGATCTATGGAAATGTTCAGAACCATGGATTTATCGAAAATATTCCGGAAGGATCAATTGTAGAGGTTCCCTGTTTTGTGGACAAGAACGGATTACAACCGGTTCGTGTCGGCCGTTTGCCGGAACATCTGGCTGCAATAAACCGTATGCAGTTGAGTGTTCAGGATCTGGCTGTAAAGGCAGTTCAGACAGGTGATGCTGAGTATGTGTTTCAGGCTATGGCTCTTGATCCTTTAACGGCCATGAGCTGTACCCTAGATGAGATTCGTACCATGACCAGGGAGCTGATGCAGGCTCATGCAAAGTGGACTCCAGGCATGCAGGGAGCTTTGCCTGAAGCAAAGGAACTCCTTTTTGGAAATGAGTTTGGTGGTAAAGTTGAAAAGCATGTGGATCCATCTACCGCAAACAAGCCGGATTGAGCCTGTATTATTTTTTTGTTTTGCCTTTTAAAAATTCAGCAAAAGGATTATAGGTATCAGATGCAGGTTCCATGTACTGTTTATACTCTTTATCTTCCTCAATTGATGAAACGGGTTTTAATGATATTCTTCTTTTCTCAATGTCTATAGTGTTAATTTGAACAGTAATACTTTGTCCCTGCTTCAATGAATCATCGGAATTATTATTTCTGCTGTCACCATTAATATCAGAGATACGAATGAGTCCATCCAATCCCGGCTCCAGGGATACAAAAGCACCAAAGCTGGTTATACGTACAACTTTTCCTTTATACTTAGAACCTTTTTTAAGGGGGTATACGCTTAGCTCCACCTTAGGAATAAATATTCATATTTTTGTATTTTTATTCCTAAAAACTTAATTCCACTCATAGCCACGTGTGATATCTTCCAAGGTCGTCGGTTTAGTAATAACTGCTTGCTTGCAAATCGGGCAGATAAACCCTTAGAACAACGCAATTTCGCCAAAAAGGACACGCAGGCAGTATCATTGGGGAACATTTCTATGAATTCTCTATATGTGTTGGGAAAATCATTCTTCCGCTCCATTTTACCCCATCGTATGGAAAAAATAGCTTTTGCATAATTATACTACAGGAGGAGCTAAGCGTATACCCCCTCTTTTTTATACTTAGAAAGTACATCATCCCATGGATCAGAAAGCAGTGTCTTCATACTCAGAGTTATACGCTCATTTGGG
>JADHUD010000011.1 GCA_016784705.1 Spirochaetia bacterium
CGGGAGCTGGAAGCGGCATAGGACAGCGCATAGCTGTCGCACTTGCCGAAGCTGGTTCGGAAGTCGGCTGCTTTGACCTGCATGATAATGAAGGGCTGGCTGAAACAGTACAAAGAATTCAGGGATGCGGGAAACGTGCACTGAAGCTGATTGGAGATGTGACGCAGTATGAGGATCTTCTGCAAGCTGTTCAGCGGGTTGAAAAAGAATTAGGTCCGCTGGTAGCAGCCGTCAACAGTGCCGGAATTGCCAATGCAGTCCCTGCGGAAGAGATGGATGAGACAGTATGGGACATGATGCTGGATATTGACTTGAAGGGAGTTTTCTTGTCGTGCAAGGCGGAAGCTCAGGTCATGCTGCCGCGAAAGACCGGATCCATTATCAACATAGCATCCATGTCAGGCGTTATTGTGAACCGCGGACTGCTGCAGGCTCACTACAATACCGCTAAAGCTGGGGTTATCCATTTGACAAAGAGTCTGGCAATGGAATGGGTAAAGAAAGGGATCAGAGTCAATGCCATAAGTCCCGGATACACGCTTACACCTATGAATATACGGCCGGAAGTGGCTGAGCAAAGAAAAATATTCGAAAGTGAAACACCGATGGGAAGAATGGCCGAAGTTGATGAAATGGCTGGACCAGCTGTTTTTTTGGCTAGTAATGCTTCTTCATACTGTACTGGTTTAAATCTTCTTGTGGATGGGGGATTTGTTTGCTGGTAGTCTGGTTGTCTGAATACAAAAGTCTTTTCTTTTTTCGGGATTAGTTTTATGATTGTGAACATGCATGAAAAAAAAGAAAACAAAAGAGATTTACTCGCAAATGAACGAAGAAAAAAAATTCTGGAACTGCTGCAGGAAGACGGAAGCGCCCGTGTAAAAGTACTCAGCGGTGTGTTCCAGGTAACTGAGCCCACGATCAGGCAAGATCTCGAAAAGCTTGAACAGGAGGGTCATATTATCAGGGAACACGGCGGCGCTTACCTGAAAACAATCTCTCAGCAGGTAAGCTCGCTGTCTCTGCAGCATTTGGAAAACCTTGACAAAAAAAGCAAAATAGCGGCAAAAGCTTTATCTTTCATCAATGATGGGGACAGCCTTATTCTGGATTCCGGTTCGACGGTAACCGAACTTGCAAAGCTCCTGTCAGGTAGGAACGGATTAACTGTTATAACAAATGCCTTGAACATCGCCCTGCTGCTGGGAGCCAATCCCAGCTGTCAGTTGCTGGTTACAGGCGGCGAATTCAAGCCGCCCACCCTTTCCCTGACAGGTGAACAGGCTGCAGCCTTTTTTAATAACGCCTATGTTGATAAATTGTTTCTTGCCGCCGGAGGGATATCATCAAACATGGAATTGACCTATCCCAGCTTCAATGACCTTCCTGTTAAAAGAGCTATGATCAGATCTGCGCAGGAAACATTCCTCCTTGCGGATTCTTCGAAGTTCGGCAATGCCTCCTTTGCATCTCTCGGCTCAATATCTCAGGTAAATTATATAATAACGGACAAAGAGCTTTCCAAATCCATGCAGGATCAGGTCAGCAGCCTGGGGGTAACGGTCATTATTGCGTGATGTTTGATCGTGACTGCACTTGCAGTGCATTTCTCTCGCATCCCGATTGCTTATACTGCGATTACATAGCCTCTATAGCGCATAACGATAGATGATTCTACTAAGCTGTTCCCGGATTTCTCACGTAAATTCTCCCGAATACCTAAAGGTACAAGTTCGCATCAGACAGCAGCGCCTCCCTTCAGAAATAACTTGATAACATCAAGTTATTTGTCATCTGAGAAATCTGTACTGGTGTCGCTTATATACGGAAATATACGGATCTTGGTTTCAAAGCATATGTCAGTTCAATTTTTGACTTCTGCTCCTTTTCGCTTTCGTCTCAACAAAAAAAGAAAATTATAGAAAATAAAAGAAAAATTAAAGTTTGACAAATGAAAATATAAGATATAAAATAGTTATTATAAAGCATAAGATAATTACGCTCTTGACTTGCTTTATGCTCAAGATACTTTTTATACAGTAACTTTTTATACAGTATATTATACCGTCTTAATAAACCGTTAATATATGTATAAAAAATTCTGTATGGAGGATTTATGAAAACAATCGAAAATATACCCAACAAAATGAAATCAGTAGTCTGCCATGGTCCGAAGGACTACCGGCTGGAAACAATACCCGTTCCAATAATAAACGAAGATGAGGTCCTCGTAAAAATCGAAGCCTGCGGTATCTGTGCCGGTGATGTGAAATCCTACCAAGGTGCTGCAATGTTTTGGGGAGGGGGAGTTCTCCCCCCCTGGAACGATGCACCGGTTACGCCAGGACATGAATTTATTGGAATCGTAGTTGCTGTCGGAGACATCGCAAGGAAGAAATATGGTCTCGAGCTGGGAGACAGGGCTGTTGCCGAACAAATTGTTCCCTGCGGAGAATGCCGTTTCTGCCGTTCAGGCGACTACTGGATGTGTGAAAAGCAGAACATTTATGGGCACCAGAAGAACATTGCCGATGGTGGAATGGCTGAATATATGCGTTACGGATCTCGATCCGTCATACACAAAGTTTCCAAAACACTGCCGGCTGCAGAAGCTTCAATGATTGAACCTCTCTCTTGTTCTGTCCATACCGTTGCTCGTGCAAATATCCGGTTTGAGGATACCGTGGTCGTAGCTGGCATGGGACCTATTGGTTTGTGCAAACTTCAACTGGCAAAACTGAAAAACCCGAAATTACTTATTGCTATCGACATGAAGCCTAAACATCTGGAGCTCGCCCGAAAGTTGGGTGCCGATGTGGTTATAAATGCGGCAGAAACCGATGCAGCAGAAGAAGTTAAAAAACTGACCGACGACTATGGCTGTGACGTATACATTCATAACTCAGGACATCCCTCCGGTGTAATCCAGGGGCTTAAAATGATACGGAAGCATGGGACTTTTGTAGAATTCAGCGTATTTTCCGGAGAAACTTCCGTGGACTGGAGTATAATCGGTGATCGGAAAGAGCTGACAATCCTCGGATCACACATCAGCGGAAGAGAGGGATACCCTGTTGCAATAGATTTTCTGAACCGAGGCATTGTAAAGGTTGATGAAATCGTCACCCATACCTATCCCCTCGAATCATTTGAAGAAGCTTTTGCATTAGCCCAGAAAGGAGAAGAATCAATTAAAGTTGTATTGGTTCCGTAAGGCTGGTTCCTAGTGTCTGAGTTCCCCTGAGAAACAGCTTGCGGAAAATTCCTCATTACAAAGGGCATACGACCCTTATGCTTTCTGAGGATATCGCTTATGAACAAATAAAACGGAAAATCGGAACATAAAAAATGGATACTTTAACTTATTTGAAAAAGAAATCAGCAGAAATCAGATTGAACCTGCTTGAAATGATATATCAGGCAAAAAGTGGACATACCGGCGGTGCGCTGTCTAGTGTCGATATTCTGACCGTACTTTACTATGCAGTTATGAACATCACTCCCGATAACCCGAAAAACCCTTCACGCGACAGGTTCGTCATGAGCAAAGGGCACAGTGTGGAGGGAGTCTACAACATATTGGCAGATAAGGGTTTTTTCGACAAATCCGAGCTCCGTAACTTTTCAAAATTCAAGTCCAGGCTAATTGGACATCCTTCAGTTAAAGTTCCCGGGATCGAGCTGAATACCGGGGCCTTAGGACATGGACTTTCCTGCTCAGTCGGCATGGCTCTGGCAGCAAAGAAATACGTAAAAGAAGTACGGGTCTACTGCCTTATGGGTGATGGTGAACAGGCTGAGGGTTCAGTCTGGGAGGCTGGAATGGCTGCCTCCAACTACAAACTTGATAACCTGACTGCCGTGATAGACCGTAATTATCTGCAGATAAGCGGAAATACCGAAGACGTCATGCGTCTGGACAGCCTGACTGACAAATGGAAGGCTTTTGGCTGGGAAGTCATGGAGGTTGACGGCCACAACATTGAACAATTGCTGGAGGTTCTTGAGAAGCCGCGTATCCCTGACAAGCCTACTATACTAATAGCCAAAACAACAAAGGGCAAAGGGGTTACCTATATGGAAGATATGGCAAAATGGCATCACGGCGTTCCTACCGAAGAACAGTATAAACAGGCGGTAGACGAGATAAAGAAGTATATCAGGGAGCTGGATGATCATGAGTAAATCAATACCCTGCAGAAAAGCCTTTACCAATAAACTGATTGAACTGGCAGCCGGAAATCAGGACATCATTGTTGTAACATCCGATGCACGGGGATCCGTTACGCTAAATGAATATGCCGATAAGTATCCCGAACAGTTTGTCGAAGTGGGGATAGCTGAACAGAATGAGGTGGGAATTGCTGCTGGTATCGCCTCATTCGGAAAGCAGGTCTTTGTATGTGCACCTGCATGTTTTCTGTCAGCCCGGAGTCTCGAGCAGATCAAAGTCGATGTAGTATATTCAAAAAATAACGTGAAGATCGTAGGCATAAGCGGAGGCATAAGCTATGGGGCCCTTGGTTTTACCCATCAGTCTCTTCATGACATAGCGGTAATGCGCACTTTTCCTGACCTGGCCGTTATTTTGCCAGCTGACAGATTTCAGACTGAGGCTGTAACAGAATGGCTGGCGAAAGCCGATTGTCCGGCATATGTCCGCGTAGGCAGAGCTGCTGTTCCGGATGTCTATTCCAAAGCCGACGGAAGTTTTACTCTGGGAAAAGCAAACATTCTGAAAAACGGCAGTGATGTCACAGCAATAGCAGCCGGAGAGATGGTGGCAAAAGCACTTGCTGCTGCAGATATGCTTTTCTCTAAGGGGATATCCGTGCGAGTACTCGATATGCATACGATTAAACCCCTCGACCGTGATGCGATAGTAGCTGCCGCCAGAGAGACAGGGGCGATAGTCACCTTGGAAGAACACAGTATTTTCGGAGGACTCGGTGCTGCCGTTGCCGAAGTTGCTGCCGAAGAGTATCCTGTTCCCATGCGCATCCTGGGCATCCCGGATGAAATACCTGTAGAGGGAGAGGCTGTCGATGTATTCAGACATTACGGACTGACTCCCGGAGGTATTGCCGGCGAGATTCAGAAACTGATAACTAGAAAGAAATAAATTTTGGGATTCAGGCAGTCCTCAGCTGAAAGTGGTGGATCTGAGACATATGGGAGATACACAGAAGATGGGAGAGATGCAGGATATTGCACAGAATGTAAATCACAATGCCAGTTATTTTCTTACGATAGACCAGGGCACATCCGGTACAAAAGCCCTGCTGTTCACTCGGGAAGGCAAACTTTCCCATCGCCTGGATAAAGGTCACCAGCAGTTTTATCCGCAGTCAGGCTGGGTTGAACATGATCCCGAGGAGATCTTCGGCAACACTGTGGCCGCTATGAAGGCGGTCATGGAAAAAGCGGGCATCAGCAGCAGGGACATCATCTGCATATCAATCTCCAATCAGCGGGAAACCACCATTATGTGGGATCGCAGTACGGGACGCCCCGTTATGAATGCTGTTGTCTGGCAGTGTCGGCGTGCTGAAGACCAATGCCGCATTATCGCGGAAGCCGGGAAAGGACCTCTCGTGAAGGAAAAGACAGGATTGGTTCTCTCCCCCTACTTCTCGGCAGCCAAAGCGCAATGGATTATCCAGAACGTACCCGGCGCAAAGGAAAAGATGGATGCGGGAAACCTGCTTTTCGGTACAGTCGATACCTATATCATCTGGAAGCTGACCGGCGGAACAGTGCATGCGACAGATTATTCCAATGCCGGCAGAACTCAACTTTTCAATATTCATACCCTTGAATGGGACAGGGAGCTTCTGACACTATTCGGCCTTGATCCGGGTTGTATGCCGGAGGTGCTCAGTTCAGACAGCTTCTTCGGCCAAACCCGCAGAGGTTTGTTTGAAACCGGAATCCCCATCGCCGGTGTGCTTGGCGACTCGCATGCCGCTTTCTTTGCGCAATGCTGCACTGTCAGAGGAATGGCTAAGGCAACATACGGAACCGGTTCATCGGTAATGATGAATGTGGGAGAGGAGGATTCTCTGTTTTCGGAAAAAGTAGTCACATCAATCGGTTATGCACTGAAAGGAGATGTTACCTACGTTCTCGAAGGCAATATCAACTGCACCGGAGCGACTATCAAATGGCTGGTCGATGATCTGGAACTTATATCATCATCGAAAGAGGCCGGAATACTCTCAGAATCTGTTGATTCAAATGAGGGCGTTTACCTTGTTCCCGCTTTCGTCGGTTTGAGTGCGCCATACTGGAACAGCGATGTCAGAGCCGTTATCGCCAATCTTACGCGCGGAACAAAGAAAGCCCATATTGTCCGGGCAGCCGAGGAATCCATAGCCTATCAGATCCAGGATGTGATTGAGGCGATGCAGAATGATTCAGGAATTTCCCTGCGGGAACTCAGGGTCGACGGCGGTCCTACCCGGGATACTTTCCTTATGCAGTTTCAGGCTGATATCACCCAGGTTCCGGTGGTCAGGACAAGCATCGAGGAACTTTCAGCCACCGGCGCCATGTATATGGGTGGTCTAGCCTCTTCAGTCTGGCACACTCTGAAAGAAATAGAACAGCTTCGCGAGGTGGAACGGGTGTTCACTCCAGCTCGGAGCACGGAATGGCGAAACCGGCAGTATGACGGCTGGAAGCAGGCGGTGTCCAATCTGCTGAAGTAAAAAGGTTCAGACACCATTCTGGGATACCATAACGGTGTCTGACACCGGGGTAGACGGTGGCCCTTGACATTTAAATCTTTATTTTCCTTGAGCATATCGAACAGATGACTTGGATTTGCATAAGCTCAGATATCCAGAGCAGGAAATGAAATGGTCATGAAGCTATTTTTTCAGGTGGACTTAGCTTTTCTACTTCACCAACAGACGGGTGGTGCTTTTCCTATTGACCAGTACGGGGTTAATAAGCACTTGCTTGGGAGAAATATCGTAAGCAGATTTTAAAAGTATCCGTTCAATCAGGATTTTGGCGGCAAGAGCACCCATCTTTTCCGATGGAAACGTTACAGAAGTCAATGGTGGGGACATTTGATGCGCTGTTTTGTCCTCGGTAATGGCGATGATGGAAATATCAGAAGGAATCCTCATGCCATGTTTCATGAGTGCCAGTTCAATACTTGGTACAAACTCCCCATACACCGTTAAAATCGCCGTTGTTTCGGGAGCTTCGGTAAGAATCCGTTCGGTAGCCTCACGAATCGCCTGTGCATTTCCTTCGGACGATACCATGAAACCGGAAATCCCACTCTTTTTGCAAACCTCCTTGAAAGCCCCATTTGTCAGACGCACATACGTATATCCCTCTTCCCACAAACCTTTTCCATAGGTGATGAACCCAATGTGCGTATGTCCAAGTTCCAGAAAATGCTCCAAAGCGATCTCTATGGAACGTTGGAAATCTAGATCCACATACCATAATCCTGCTGTATCCTTGCACCTTCCTATCATGACAAACGGTAGGCCGATATTCTGAAGAACATCTATGCGGGCGTCTGAAATCTTAGTGCGCATCAGTATGGCACCATCGATCTGACTGTTTTGGATGGTATTATGGATCTCAATCTCGGTCATGGCATTTGTTGATAGGTTGATGAGAAAGTCGTACGATTCGGCTGATTTGGAGGCTCCCAACACAAAATCCAGGATCAGCTGGCGAATTCCCGATTCACTGATCGGTAGGAAGAGAGCTATGGTACGACTCAATCCGCCTGCAAGATTACTTGCAAAACGATGCCCCGAATAGCCGATACGCTCCATTACCTGCCGGATGCGAGTCTTGGTAGCCTCGGAAACGTCGGGTTTGTTGTTAAGAACACGTGATACTGTGGATAGAGACACTCCTGCCTCCCGTGCAACATCTTCAATCGTAACAGTCGAGTTTTTCCATTTCATAGCTAGTATCCTTGTGGTTTATAAATAACATCTAAACCTTTAACATGCTTATGTGTTTTCAGACCACTAGTATAAACAAAAAAAACTGAAATTACCAATAAATTTTGTTTGACTTATGGACAATCGTGTTTTACAATCAATTTACGGTAGCGCTGCCGGCAGCGCTACCGTAAATTGAAATAAGAACTATACAAGGAGGCTTCTATGAACAAAAAACATTTTATTGGCATGCTTTTAATTTTGCTGCTCATTCCATGTACGATTGGTGCAGCAGGACAGAAGGCAGTGGAAGGTGATGTGGTTATATGGCATCCCTTCCCAGAACAGACCCACTTCATCCAACAAGCCGCAAACAGTTGGAATGAAGAGAATCTGGGAACATTCAACGTTACCACTCGATTCATTCCGTTTGCCGACCTTAAACGGGAGATAGCGCAGTCTCTCGTCACAGGAGAGGTGCCTGACATCTATATGGTTGACAATCCAGACCATGCATCATTTGCTGCCGCCGGTGCTTTTTACGACTTGACCGCTTGGATCAAGAAATGGGGACAAGCCAACCAATATTTCCCGGGTCCTTGGAATTCCACCATATGGGAAGGGAAGAATTACGGTATTCCCGTCGATTCAAACACCATACTGCTCTACTATAACAAGGATGCATTCAAGAGGGCTGGAATCGCCGGGCCTCCAGGCACTTGGACGGAATTGCTAGATGCAGCCAATAAACTCAATGCACTTGACCCTAACTTTAGGGGGATAGCGTTCTCAGCCATCCGTTCAGAGGAAGGAACTTTCCAATTCCTCCCATTCCTGCAACAGGCGGGGGGAAGTGTAGATGCCATCAATAGTACAAATGGTGTGGTTGCGTTGAGTCTGTGGACAGAGCTAGTACAGAAAGGGTATGCCTCGCCAGAAGTCATCAATATTACTCAGAACGAAGCGGTTGGATTACTTGCCAGCGGTAATGTGGGCATGGCGATTTCCGGACCCTGGAGTCTTGGTCTCATGAAGGACGCCGATTTTGAGTGGGGTCTGTCGCTTCTTCCAATCAAAGAGGATGTCGGAGTCCGCTCCTCGGCGATGGGTGGTTACAATATGGCCATCATGGCCGATAGCAAGAGCCCCGGCAATTCCTGGGAGTTCATCAAATGGTTGCAGACACCCGAGAATATCCGGCGGTTCTATTGGGATTTCCTTGGCGGAGCACGGATTCCATCACGAGCGGATGTAGCCAATGAGGCTGACAAGTGGGTGCAGAATCCGCAATTGAAGGTATTCATTGAACAACTCCAGTTTGCAAAACCCCGTGGTCCTCATCCTGAATGGCCAAGCATTTCCAACGCCATTCAAATCGCCATACAGAAGTCTCTAACTGGCCAGGCCACACCACAGGCGGCTTTAGATGAAGCTGCCAAAACGTTGGAAAAATTCTTCTAAATCTTGAATTTGATAGTATGGTTATACCATGGAGAGAATTAAAACTCTCCATGGTAGGTATGAATTTGGTACCCGGAACTTGATAAGGAGAGGTTATGAAACACATAGGCAATGCTAAAGCACAACGGATTTACATTTGGTTCTTGTTACCAGGGTTGGTGTACGTGCTGTTGTTCGTGGTGTATCCCATTGTGTTCAATGTTCAATTGAGCTTTCAGAATGTGACGGCATTGAATATCAGAGCCCCCCGGAAACCGTATATTGGGCTGGATAACTATGTACAGGTATTCACCGACCCAGAATTGCCGGGAATTCTTCTGAATACACTTGCTTTCACCATCGGGAGCATTGCGTTTCAGTTTGCCATTGGTTTTGCCATTGCGCTTTTTCTCCAGAAACAATTTCCGCTGCGCGATTTGTTCAGATCGCTCATTATGATCGGGTGGGTGCTTTCTCCTATCGTGGTAGGGACAATCTGGCGTTGGATGCTCAATAGTGATTTTGGATTATTGAATTTCATCCTCCAATGGATCGGGGTCATTGATACGAATATCAGCTGGTTGCCACAACCCAAGACAGCGATGACTGGTGTGGTCATGGCTAATATCTGGCTGGGTGTTCCCTTCAACATGATGCTGCTCACAGGTGGTTTGGCAAATCTTCCGGAAAGTGTCTATGAGTCCGCAACCATTGACGGTGCAAATAGATTCCAACAATTTTTCAAGATCACCATACCCCTGATCCGACAGACCATCGCCGCAACGATCATGCTGGGATTCATCTATACCCTGAAGGTATTTGATCTCATATGGGTCATGACCAATGGGGGTCCTGTCAACGCGACAACCACCATGCCCGTCTGGTCGTATCGGGCATCATTCGTGCTTTTCAAGTTCAGCCAAGGGGCGACCATTTCAAATGTATTGTTTGCCATGACTTTGGTGCTGGCCATTGTATACATTTATTTCTTTGGAAACAAAGAGGATTAGGAGTCAACCATGCACGCTGGAACCCGAAAAGAATTTTCGCAATTCCAACATAAAACGACTGCAGGAAAGAAAATCAAGACTGGCCTAAGGCATTACCTTGCCATCTCCACAAAGAAAAAGAAGATAGTGAAGCTGGTTGTTGCTCTCATCGCCACCGGCACATACTTAATTCCCGTGTTATGGATGTATATCTCGAGTTTTAAAACGGAAAGGGACGTCTATTCCCTACCTCCAACGCTTATTCCCAATCCAGTGACTTTTGATCCTATTGTCCAGACCCTCTCTTCCGGTGGAATCAGATACTTTTTCAATAGTATGGTGATAGGTTCGTTCAGTACGTTTTTGACATTGATACTAGCCGCTTTCACGGGCTTCGCCCTGGCTAGGTTGAAAAAACGTTGGGTGTCGATGATTGTACTGGTTTTCTTGATCGCCCAGATGTTGCCGACCGTTCTCAGGGTAACTCCATTGTTTATTGTTTTCAACAATCTGCGACTCATCAACACCTATGCTGCTGTCATACTGGCCAATGCCTCGTTGACTATACCGTTTTCAGTAATTTTATTGCGCACGACATTCCTTGCTACTCCGCAGGAGATTGAAGAGGCATCGCTGATTGATGGCTGCAGCCATATCAAATCATTTTTTCTAATCTCGGTTCCCATGGGGAAACCAGGGCTTGCCGTTGCTGGCGCCATGTCATTTGTGTGGTCGTTCGGAGACTTCATCTTTTCGCTCTCGTTCCTTAACAAACCAAGCATGCATCCCGCAACCGTGGGTCTATATAACTTCATCGGTGCCGAAGCCACCAGTTGGAATAACGTCATGGCTTTCGCCGGATTGACGGCTCTGCCATTGATCCTATTGTTCCTGATTTTCCAAAAGCAGATTATCCAGGGTCTTTCAACCGGATCATTCCGCTGATAATCCCAATATCGTCAACTATATAAAACAAGAATAAGGAAATGTATATGAAAGAATTCTTTAGATGTTCCCGAATTATAAGCAAATGGATTCATGACGGCGGGGTGGATTTGCATTGTGTTCTAGGAAGGCATGGCCTCGCCACACTTAGCATCATACCCATTGCAGACGATATAGTGAATGTTCAGTTTATTCCTCAGGTGGTGGATGAAAAGGATGCTCTGGAAATTCCAAAAAACAACCTGTCGATACCAATTTGGTCGTATGAAGACAATGAAAAAGAGCTTCGCCTTGTAATGGAACACCATACCATTCGCATAGCGTATGACCCCTTTGCCTTTTCCATTGTATCGAACGATGGTACCTGTGTGGTTTCATCGACTGATGATGACTACACCACCTGGAATTTTCCATTGACCCATGGTTGGGGGGTACAGTCGGAGGTTGATGGGCAGAACCTGTTCAAACGGATTCATGCGACGGGCATTACCTTGCTAACGCGCCACGATGAGAGTTTTTTCGGCCTTGGTGAACAATTTGGTAGTTTCAACCAACGGGGAAAGAGCTTTCTTCTGCATAATGACAATGGGCAAGGAGCACGAGCCAAGTCCTATAAAAATGTGCCCTTCTTCATGAGCAATTATGGATATGGTGTTTTCATCGACTCCTATAAAGATGTTACAGTTGATCTGGCCGAAACGTCCAATCGTAGTCTTGAGGTATCAAACCCGGGTGAGAATCTTTCATGTTATTTCATTTTGGGAGAAACCCCTAAACATATCCTTGAGGCCTATACCCGTCTTACAGGAAGGCCCCCACAGGTTCCCTTGTGGTCGTATGGACTATGGATCTCCACCTATTTTATTGAAACTGATGAACATACTGTCCGTACACAGATTGCCGGCTATAGGGAGCGCTCAATACCGGTGGATGTCTACCATTTCGACTGTTATTGGCTGCGTGATGATATGTGGAATGATTTTACTTGGAATCCACAGCGGTTTCCCGATCCTCAGAAGCTACTTGACAATATGAAAGACGATGGGTTCAAGATTTCCCTCTGGGAGAATTCCTATATATCAGTCTTCTCGGACCTATACAGGGAGGCTGAAGAGAAGGGGTATCTGATAAAGAATCCAGCCGGTCAGGTCTATAGAGCCCAGACTTGGCGTAATGACCTCATGCCAGTGACGGGGATTGTGGATTTCACCAATCCACAAGCAGTGGCATGGTGGGAGTCATTCCATGAACAGTTGATTGGCATGGGGGTCGATGTATTCAAAACCGACTTTGGCGAAGCGATTCCAGACGACGCGGTGTTCCATAATGGCCGTGACGGGAAGGAGATGCATAACGCCTATGCCTATTTCTACAATAAATGTGTATTCGATATTACTAAGAAGATTACAGGACAAGGTCTGGTCTGGGCACGTACAGCTTGGGCCGGTACGCAACAATATCCCACGCAATGGGCTGGAGATCCCCACTGTACATGGGAGGATATGGCGAGCAGCCTGCGATCTGGTTTGAGTTTCGCGGCATCCGCTTTCGCCTATTGGAGTCATGATATTGGTGGTTTCAAGGGTATGCCGACACAAGAACTGTATATCCGTTGGGCGCAATTAGGACTTCTTTCCGCCCATGCCAGGATGCACGGATGGTCGAATAGGGACCCTTGGATGTTTGGCGAGGATGCCAGTGCCATCGTAAGAAAGTATTGTCGTTTCCGTTATGCATTACTTCCGTACTTTGATAGTCTTGGTTTCATTGCCGCGCAGTATGGGTATCCGCTCATGCGGCCGTGGTATCTGGAATATCCTAAGGATGCGGTGACCGAACATATCGATTCCCAGTATATGCTTGGGGAGGCGCTGCTGGTGTGTCCGGTGCTAAAACCAGGCGGGGCTGTTCGCTATTACGTGCCCGAGGGTGCATGGTTCAATCTGCAATGTGCTGCAACCGTGTACGGACCCTGTCAGGTTTCTTCAGTGTGTGACTTGAGTGAGATGCCATTGTTGTTGAAAGTTGGGGAACCATTGCTACGGACATCGGTGCGGGAATTCATTGGCGATTCCCCATATGATGAGGTCTTGATTGAATTGGCGGTTGAACCAGGTATGGAGTCTCGG
Source organism: Spirochaetia bacterium (assembly GCA_016784705.1). Classification (GTDB taxonomy): domain Bacteria; phylum Spirochaetota; class Spirochaetia; order JABMQR01; family JABMQR01; genus JABMQR01. Next base: position 13,423 of record JADHUD010000011.1, read on the forward strand.
GAGTCTGTGATTCCGCTTTCTCTAGGGACTCTGACGGTTTCTATTGTTTCAGATGGCTCATCCATTGGAATTACGTGTGATGCAAAGGATTTCACCGGGAAAGTACGGATATTCGTGCATGGAGCATGTACTTCGGTCAGCATCAATGGGAAAGAGATGCCTGGTGAAGCGATTGATGCATGCCTACAGAAAACATTTGAGATATGGACTGAAGGAGTGGTGTATCAAGACCGTTGAGGATCATCAGGCGATTGTTTAATGTAAGGAGCAACCCTATTTTTATCCGCGGGTTGCTCCTATCTGATAGTACCGGTTATGGATTTTCTGCGAATAGGTTTCGACTATCGGGTCTTTCCCAAGGATACGGCTCGCGCCTCTTCGTTCGCCAATAGGTCATTCCACCTTGGTTAATTTTTTTGATGATGGAGAAGATTTCCTTGCCCACGAGAGGTACCAGTCCCAACGAGGGTTCGTCCATCATAATGAGCTTTAGGTTTGCCCTGAGTGCGCATCCAACGGCCAACATGTGATACTCACGTAAATACTTTTTTTCATCCAATAGTTACTGACTAATCCCTTTAATTATTCATTCCAAATCATATCCATAGTTATTTTTCAACTATGGGTTCGATTTGACCTGTACTTTCTTTTCTTTATACATCGGAAAGACTGATTTTGAACTGGTGCATCCCATACATCGAGAATTTCCAGCTGCCAGCCCGCCGATGGGATAGACTGCATCTTTCCACCCGCCGCCTGTCTCCTTACTTTGATGAGGAGACGGTGATTTCGATATCGGGCAGGAAGGGATGGAATCCCCAGTCACCGTAAATCGGCGGCTCTGGCCCGGTTCCGTAGGAGGGGCCAAAGTCGATGACATCCGGATCGCTGGCAAAAGTCGTCCAAGTAATTACCGAGGCATCACTTTCATACCAGAAGTTAACCGTATAGGTAATGTCTGTTGCTGCCGTTACTGTATCACCGCTGGCATAGGTGAAGGAGGGCTTTCCACGGACCATTGCCGTATCGGTGTCGGAGTCGATCTCCAGCTCTATCGCAGGGTCATTGTAGTCCGTCACATCACCCCAGAAGGAATAATCATCAAACTGATCTATCACCGATTCGGGGCCGGGGGTCAGACTGCTTGGCGGAGTGCCAGGATGTGCTGAGGGATTTGTACCGTTCGTCTTCTCGGCCAGAATGAAGAAATCCAGAGTATCCGGGCTCTCGAGAGACCGACGCATCCAGTACCATCCGTCGGGGTAGTCGAGTGCAGGGGGAGGAGCGAGACGGGTCAGGTTGGGGATTCCCTCCAGCTTGACTACAATATCCCGCTTCCAGTATTCTGCGGCGGTGGTACCGTCGTTGTCGGTATCGGTATTGTAATAGAAGCGGTAGGTGTAGTCATCCTCATCGCCGTCGGCAGTAAAGATCATGTCGTACCCGTAGTCATCAGCCGCCGAGGGGACATGGAAAGTGGAGTTGAAGGTCATCTCTATATAGAGCGGCACCAGGACATAGCCGTCGTAGGTTGCGCCGTCAACCAGGGCTGACCCATCGATCAGGGTCTGGAGGAGGGTCTCTCCTACGGCAACGGTCCCAGCCGTGACCCCGGGTGTAAAATCGAGAATTGTCGGGCTGCCGGAACTAGCAGTTACGATCGGGGTTGAAACCGGGCTGCCTCCGCCGTCAGTGCCTGTCAAGTCCAGACTGATCACGGCAATTTTATAGCTTGCCGGGGTGACGTTACGGGAAACTTCGGTCGACGAACTCCCAAAAAGAAAGCAGGAGCTGACGCTAACACTCAACAGCAGCAGGATCACCAGCTGCAGACCTGTAACAGCAATACTTTTCCTTTTCATACTTTTTCCTCCATGGATCGGTGTAATGAACCTTATCTGAGAGATAATTATTGATATTACTCATTTAAAATCGGGTAACGCTCCCATTTTACCATACAAATCCGAATTCTGTTAGCACTTTTAGCGATAGCACTTTTACGATAGAAACATGCCGACGCGATTTTTTGCTATCCGCATGTTCACCGGTAAAGCAAGGAGTGATATGCTGAAAATAGCTGACGTTAATTATGATAACAGGATATACCTTGCTGCATAATTCCGGAAATCCGGATATCACCTTCTACAAGGAATTGACGGTTGCGTTCTTAATCCCAAGCGGATCGGAATTTCAAGACCGGCGATGGGTAGCATCCATTGTTCGTTCTATTGCCGTAATTGACTCATCAAGGTTTTTTGAAACCATAATCGAATAGAGGATATCAATTACTGCCAGTTGATTAATACGTGAAGTGGCAGCACCTTGCCGATAAATACGTTCTGATGACGGAACAAGCAGCGCTGTTTTGGCCAGAGAACGAACGGTATTCTCCGTATCCATAGTCAGGGAAATTACTGATGCTTTTCTGCCGCGGATGTTTCGAACAGCCTCGATCATATCACTGTTTTCACCTGAATAGGAAACAACAAAAGCAATATCTGTAGGTCGAATAGTCGATGAAGCAGTCAGCTGCAAGTCCGTATCTGAAACATAAAATGCCGGCAAGCCGAGACGTATCAGTTTTTGCAGAAAGTCGTAGGCAACCACTCCGGAGGCTCCGACCCCGAACAGCAGGGTAGAAGTTGCCTTGAATATGTTATCGGCAGCTTCTTTAACTGAAGAAGGATCCAGAGAAGTTTCCAGGGCTGATAAAGCGCGCTGGGTTCTGTCAATAACTCCATGGATCACCCTTCCGGGAGAAGGGTCTGACTCCAGATCCAGATCTGGAATATATCGCTCATCCGAATCGCGAAATACATCGCGAGCAAGACGAAGCTTGAAATTACTGAAACTGTCGAATCCATTACGCTTACAAAACCTCACTACAGCAGCCTGGCTTGAGCCGCTTTGCTTAGCCAATTCCCGTACATTGAAATGGAGAGCTTTTTTTGGTTCCTTAAACACGTAATCGGCAATCTTACGTTCCGATTCCGATAGAGTGTCAAGGCGGGCGTTAATTGAGACAAAAGCTCCGTCAATTTCGGAATGGTCAGCCATATAGTACCTCCAGTCTTCTCTCTAATCAGGAAAATCTGTTTTCCTCACACAGTAAATCCTGAACCATCAAAGCTGTCTGACTGTGCTTAGGGAGTATGCAAAATTCCAGCATTCTTCTGATGCAGGCGAACAGCTTCAGCAATCAAGCCATTGCTCTCTTTCTCAAGATATTCCGCATCATGGCGACTTACACCGAGAAGTATCATGAGAATCGCAATTTTAGGCTTACGTCCAGAAGCCGTAAAAGCCTCATCTGCTGTTTCAGCTGAACAATCAGTTGCCTGCCTGATGAGTCTCTTGGATCGTTCCACAAGCTTTTTATTAACAGGAGTAAGATCGACCATAAGATTACGGTAAACCTTACCGATTCGAATCATGCTGGTTGTTGTAAGCATATTTAGAACAAGCTTTTGTGCAGTACCAGCTTTCATTCTAGTAGATCCTGTCACGACTTCCGGGCCTACGTCAAGCAAAATCGCATATTTGGCATAGGAAAAAGTTTTTGATTCTTTATTGCAGCTGACAGCAGCAGTAACCGCTCCAAGTTCAGAGGCTTTAGCCATAGCTCCGAGAACATACGGTGCCTGTCCTGAAGCTGTGATCCCTACGAGCACGTCATTGGCATTGAAATTGATAGATTCAATTGCCGCTGCTCCTGCCTCCGCATCATCCTCGGCATCCTCAATCGATCGTACCAGCGCATCTCGCCCCCCGGCAATGAAACCCTGTACCATGGAAGCAGAAACCCCGAAAGTCGGCGGACATTCAGATGCATCAAGAACCCCAAGGCGTCCGGAAGTACCGGCACCGATATAAATCAGACGTCCGCCCTTACGGAAGGCTGCCACAATCTCTTCAATGAGGGAGGCGATTTTGCCAAGCTGACGTTCAACAGCATAGGGAACTGATTTGTCCTCCTCATTGATGAGCGTAAGTATTTCCATCACAGGCATCTCATCGATATTCAGGGAATGAACATTACTCTGTTCAGTTGTAAAGAGCTCCATCATTTCTTGGGTTATCGTCGTATTAATCATTCAGTTTTCTCCACATTACTCTCGGAGAACTATGCCAGTTCGGAACCGAGGATTATTTTTAGTACTGCAGTAACTGTATCATTATAGTAAGGTAAAGTAAAGAAACAAAATTTTAAAAAATAAGTTGCAATTTGAAATATTGTGTCATATACTGTTCAGGTATGGAAACAAAAAACAGTAAGAGTGGGCTCATAGCCGCCTATAGAAGTAAAACAGAACATACAGTTTTGGGCATTATGTCCGGAACCTCATTAGATGGAGTCGATGCAGTTCTGGTGACCATCAAAACCACCGCTGCTGCAGAAGTTGAATCAGTTCGGCTGATGAAGCATAGCTACCTGCCCTATACCGACGATGTCCGGGGAGAAATTGCCAGACTCTGCACCGTTTCCTCGGCAAAAATTGATGATCTGGTCTATACCCATTTTGGTCTCTCTGAATGGTATGCTGCCGCAGCCTTGCTGGTCATTGCTGAAGCCGGGCTCAGGGCCGATCAGGTGGATGTGATCAGCATGCATGGACAGACGGTCTGGCATGCACCGGTTCCACGCAATTTCCCGAGTCCATCTGGTACGGTACCCGTAAAGGGCACTCTGCAGCTGGGTTCCGGACCTGTTGTGCAGGAACGCACTGGAATACCGGTAATCTCCGATTTGCGATCTGCCGATATGGCTGCAGGCGGAGAAGGAGCGCCGCTTGCGCCCTATATAGACCACCTGCTTTTCGGCAGCCCTGATGAAGGGCGCATAGTCCAGAATATTGGCGGGATAGGAAACGCAACCATTCTTCCCTCGAGAATAACAGCTTCACGGAATTCCTCAGAATTCCCGAGTTTCAGCCGTACGGGTATCTTTGCCTTCGATACGGGTCCCGGTAACATGATTATTGATGCGATCGTCGGAATCGGTTCAAAGGGAACCCTTCGGTATGATCCTGAAGGCAGCATTGCCGCCCGGGGAATAGTCTCGGAGGAGATCGTCGAAGAGTATATGCAGGATGCTTATTTTAAGCGGACACCTCCTAAAAGCACCGGGCGTGAAATATACGGAGTTGAATTTGCACAACAGTTTATGCAGCGGTCCGAGGCAAAGGGACTGTCTTACGAAGATGTAATCGCTACAGCGACCGCTTTCACTGCTGAAACAATTGCTCGAGCCTATCACGACTTCGTACTGCCCCATGTGTCCATAGCAAAGGTACTGGTTTGCGGGGGAGGTGCGCTTAATGCATCCCTGCTGAAAATGATTCAAGAGCGGCTGCCTGAAGAGATTACCGTGACTACCGCAAATACTTTCGGTATTCCTGACCAAGCCCGTGAGGCTATGGCCTTTGCAGTGATCGGGCATGAATCACTCATGGGGCGCCCCGGAAGCCTGCCTGCTGTAACAGGAGCCCGTACAGCGGCGGTGCTCGGCGTCTTAACCCTGACTAAATAAATCAGGCAGATTTGTAAAATCTGGTTTGTAAAATCTGGTGTTTACCGGATTACATATACTTACGAGAGTCTATATTTTCAAGGAGGAATAGATGAAAAGAACTAGAATGTTGACTATGACCATTGTTATGCTGCTACTAGCTGCAGCAGGGCTCTTTGCCGCTGGAAGTGCTGAAAATGCCGTAAAGCCAGCAGCAGAGAAGGTGCTTACCATAGGAGTCGATCAGGAAGCAATAGGGATTGATCCGCATATTGTTACGGCTTTCTCTTCCCACCGACGTGTTGACTTGATGTACAATCGCCTGGTTCGACTGGATGAGAACCTTGCAGTCGTTCCTGACCTGGCTGAATCTTGGGAAATCCCTGACAACCTGACCTATATTTTTCATCTCCGTGAAGGCGTGCTGTTTCATAATGGGCGCGAAATGACTGCGGATGATGTCAAATATTCACTGGAACGGATCATGGATCCCAAAACAGCGTCTCCCGGAAGATCCTACATTGCACTGGTAGATTCAATTGATGTGCTGGATACCTATACTGTCAAATTGACGCTCGCTTCTCCACTCGCTTCGCTCCTCGATGCCCTGACTTCAAACAACCTGTCAATCGTTCCCAGGGAAGCCGTGGAAGAGTACGGAAATCTGCAGAAAGTTGCCGTCGGTACCGGTCCGTTCATGCTCGAAGAGTGGGTACCGGACAATTCAATGACCCTGGTAAAGAACCCTGATTATTTTGAGGCAGGCGCACCTGTCGTCGATAAAGTGATCTACCGTGTCATTCCTGAAGCTGCCTCCCTTCTGGCAGGCGTACGATCCGGGGATCTTGATATTGCCGCAATTAATGACGGAGCAACAATTCGTCAGGCTAAAAATATCAGTCAGGTTGAAGTAATGAACAAGCCCGGAATCAATGTTCGTACCTTTGGATTCAACACCACTCGAGAGCCATTTACTGATGAGCGGGTACGGAAGGCTTTAGCTCTGACTATTGATCGAAACGAAATCGTAAGCATGGCTGAATTCGGTATGGGTTCTCCAACCGGTCCTATTCCCGTATCGGCCACCAAATGGGCGCTGCCCCTCTCAGAACTTCCCAATACCACTCCTGATTATGACAAAGCCAAAGCATTGCTGACAGAAGCCGGATATCCTGACGGGTTTACATTCAACATCGTTTGCTCGGCTTCCTACGAAGGCGGACTTGCCGTTGCTCAGGTAATTCAGAGCGAGCTCAAGAATATCGGGGTGACTGCTGAACTTGAGGTTGTAGAATGGGGCGTTTATATTGACCGCTGGGTTAAACGCAATTTTGACTCAATGGTGGAAATACGGGGCGGCAGCGGTGAACCGGATCGGTTCCTCTATCGAACCTTGCATAGCACCGGCGGTGTTAACAATTTTATGTTCAAGGATGAGGAGACTGATAAGCTGCTCGATCTTGGCCGCCTGCAGACCGTTCCAGCAGAACGTAAAGCTACCTATAATGAACTGCAGAAGGTTCTGAGCGAAAAAGCACCGCTTATATTCCTCTACAGCCCGAATGAAAATCATGTTGTCGGACCGCGGGTAGAAGGTTTTAAGCAAGTCGGGAATG
>JADHUD010000012.1 GCA_016784705.1 Spirochaetia bacterium
CTTCGCTACTATGCTAATATTGTATCCACTTTTTCTTCATTTGTTGAAAGGGGTATCAAAAAACTGGAAAATCTTGATATAAAAATAATTGCTCCAAGTCATGGAATAATCTGGCGTGCAAACCCTGAAGAAATCATACAGGATTATCTAAAACTCGCATCCTATATGAATGGACCGGCAGAAAAAGAGATTACTCTGATATGGAGCAGCATGTATGGAAATACTGAAGCACTTCTTGATTCAATAGTTAGGGGGGTTGAAGAAGAAGGGGTTCCTCTTTCTCTTCACAGGATCCCGCAGGAGCATGCATCATTTGTTTTGGCCAGCGCCTGGAGATCTTCGGGTATCATTATCGGAACCCCAACTTATGAGTATAAAATGTTTCCACCGATGTACGCAATTCTTGATGTGCTTGAAAGGAGCCATGTTAAAAACAGAAAAGTTTTACGATTCGGATCATATGGGTGGTCTGGAGGTGCACAGAAACAATTTGATGAATTTTCATCCGCAATGAAATGGGATTGCATTGGCTCAATAGAATATCAGGGAGCTCCATCAGAAGTTGATAAACAAACTGCGTATAAGAAAGCAAGGGAACTAGCCAGGGCAGTTAAGATGTGGGAGTAAGTTTTACTTTTCCTGAAGACAGGTTTGTAATTTTTTCAGAGACAGTACTAAATTCATTTTCAGGAAGTGTTCCGGTTATGGTGATCACAGTATCAAAGTTCTCAGCTATATTCTCGACGTGATGGAGAGACAGAATAATTTTTGCCTTTTCGTGTAATTCGTAACCAATATTAAACGTAAAAGAGGTTTTTAGGATTGATTCTTCAGTTGGAAGACAAGAGAGAACTTCTTTTGCTGCGTCTGAATATGCGTGAACCAAACCGCCTGTTCCTAATTTTGTCCCTCCAAAATAGCGAATTACCACAATCAAAATATTTGTTATACCGCTTCCTTTAAGGACTTCAAGTATTGGTCTTCCTGCAGTATTCCGCGGTTCCCGGTCATCGCTCATACTAAACAGGTCGCCTTTTTCCCCAAGAATATAAGCATGTACGACATGGGATGCTTCAGGATGATCTTTCCGCATTTGAGAAATGAAGGATTTTGCCTGTTCTGACGAGGATATGGGAGTTGTGACAGCAATAAAACGGGACTTTTTAATCTCTTTTTCTACAGTAACAGTTTTTAGGGGGACAAGCATGAACCTATAGTAGCATGCTTTAAGCGCACAAATCAACATACAACACAAACTTAACAAGCTAATAAATAAAGAGTTAACAAAAAATGAACCCAGGTTGGAATCTACTGTGGAAACAGTTGAGAGAAGATACATAGAATCTATTGAAACGAATATCGGGTAGCTATATACTCCATTCCTAATGGAAGAAATAAAACATAAGAAAAATACACTTGCTGTTATATTAGTAATACTTTCTATGGTATTTTATGGGATCTCATTTCCGGCAACAAGAGTTGCTTTGATTGATTATAACCCGGTCTCTATTATTACGCTGAGACTACTTATCTCTTCTATAGTATTAATGATACTTAATATATCCATGTATAAACGGAGTGCTGTTCCGCTTAAAAAAGATTTTCCTATTTTCTTGTTAATTGCTGTTTTCCAACCTTTTCTCTATTTTCTTTTAGAGACTTATGGTCTTACCTCTGTTTCAGCTGCAGTATCATCACTGATTATTGCAACTATTCCTGTTTTTACTCCATTAATCTCACGCTTTTTTATTCGTGAAAAACTAACAATTTTTAATTATATCGGACTGATACTATCTTTTACCGGTGTTGTACTGCTTGTAGCTTTTTCCGATTCTTCCGATTCAAATATCGCAGGAAAAAATTTTACCATTACAGGATTATTCCTGCTTTTTGGAGCGGTTCTGGCGGCAGTCTTATATACAATAATTGTTAAGAAATTACCACACACCTATTCCGCTCTCACGATTACAGCTGTCCAGAATACACTAGGTCTTTTTTTGTTTTTACCGATTTTTATAGTTGTTGATTATAAGGACTTCATTGCCGTTGTTCCAAAAACAGACACAATAATAAGTATTGTTTTTTTAGCTATTTTTGCATCCAGCCTTGCCTTCATATTTCTCAATTTTGGTATTAAAAAACTTGGACCTTCCAAAGCTAACGGGTTTGTTAATCTCGTACCGGTAGTCACTGCAATAGTATCATTTTTGTTTTTTAATGAGCTCTTTACCGTGTATAAAATACTGGGAATGGTTGTTGTACTGTTGGGAGTTCTGACAGCTCAGAAAAAAAGAAAAAGCTCAAAATCCTGTTGAAGAAGCTAAAGAAGTGTTTGTAAAAATTTCTTGTAATTGTTCTCATTATAAACAGGTATTCCTAATTTGAATAATACTTCTGCAAACAACCCTTTCCCTGGTATTGTTTTTCCGGTGAAGCTTCCATCATAAATCAAGCAATTTCCACAAGAAGGGGATTTATCTTTAAGAACTGCAGCAGAAATTGAAGACACAGGATATGTTTTTAGAATTTGGTGAATACCTTTTTCAATTTCTTCAGTTCGATCAATACCCGTTGATTCAATTGCTCTCTTTTTTTCTCCGATCTCAATACACTTTCTTGGAACGGGAAGTCCCCCAGCAGTCTCTGGACAAACCTGAACAGCTTTTCCTCCCTCTACAAGAGACAGGAGTTCTGGAAAGTTAAAAGAACCACCATTATATCGGCAGGGAATCCCAGCCATACAAGCACTAATCAAAATCATAACGTTATACTACTGGACAGCGTTAGGATAAGCAATAACAGTAACCAGGAAAAAATAATCCATGCAAAATATTAGGCCGTAAGATAAGGGGAAGCTTTTTTTAACAGGTATTCAGGCAGTCTTATTGAGTCAAGGGAACTTATTGGTGCTGTTTTTCTAAAGGAAATTATTCTTTTTACAATAACCGGTCCCAAGCCAGGAACTCGTAGTAATTCCTCTTTAGAGCTGTGTTTAATGGAGACAGGGAAAAACTCAGGATGAGAATCTGCCCATTGCTGTTTTGGATCTTTTGAGAGGTCAAAATTTCCACCGGAACCAAATATAAAATCCTGATAGGTAAAACCGTATGAACGCATGAGAAAATCGCTTTGATATAATCTATGTTCTCTTATGAATATATTATCTGCAGATTGGGCTATAACATTTTCACCAGGTATATCCGGATGTCCCAAACCCTTTTGATAGGCAGAAAAGTAAATTCTATGTAAATTCAAACGGTCATACAGTCCCCACATATATTTTACTATTTCCTGATCAGGTTCATCAGAGGCTCCCACGATAAACTGGGTGGAAGTCTTAACTTTTTTATACCGGGATTGTTTATCAGTCAAGGAACTTATTAGTTTGAGCGGTTTAATAATATCTTCTAAGTATTTTTTAGTGGATGATAATTTCGAAAAATAGTTCTCTCCAGGTGTCTCTATATTGAGAGAGACTGCTGAGGAAAGGGAAATAGCTTTGATAATCGACTCGTCGGAAGCCCCCGGAATAATTTTGGTATGAACATACCCTCTGTATTGATATTTCCTTCTAAGAATAGAGACAGTATCTATGAGCAGCTGCATAGATTTGTCAGGAGTATCAAGTAATCCTGAGCTGAGAAAAATTCCCATCAGATTTTTTCTGTGGTATAAATCAATAAAAAAAGCCGCAAGTTCATCCGGTATAAGACTTACACGACGGCTTGTACCGTTTAATCGCAGAGGACAGTATTTACAGTCACTGGTACAAACGTTTGTAACCAGTGTTTTAAGTAAAATACCACTCCCGCCTCCAGGGACCGTAGCAGGATAGAGCCAGGAACCCGCTGTACCTCTTTTTCGATGATCATCGTTGTTTTTAGTCCCACAGGCACAAGCAAGATCATATTGAGCATCATGAGCCAAAAGATTTAATTTCTCTGCAACATCCATACACAAATGGTAACATGCGTTAAGCAAAAAAACAATATATAGCCTGAGCTCTTTAAAAAAATTTCCTCTTTAAAAAATTCCTCAGACTATCTTTTTTTTATTACTCCAACCTTTGGGCACTCCTTTTGAATTGGACATTCAGAGCATCTGGGGGAAACAGGTGTGCAGATCTGCTGCCCAAACGAAACTAATAGTTCATTCAGCGGAATCCAGAATTTTTTCGGCATAACGCGTTCAAGAGCTTTTTCCGACTCTTCCGGAGTGTTGGTTTGTATCCAGCCGCACCTGTTCGAAATCCGGTGAACATGAGTATCAACACAAATAGCATCAATCCCGAAACCCAGATTGAGGGTTAAATTTGCTGTTTTCCCTCCAACCCCTGGAAATGCAAGAAGAAGTTCTTTGTCCGAAGGAACCTGTCCATTATGTTTTTCAAGGATAATCCGGGAAATCTCAAAAATATTTCTTGCTTTAGTTTTATAAAAACCGGCAGGGTAGATTTATTTTTCAATCTCCTCGACACCTAAACTGAGCATTGCCAGAGGGGTATCGGCGCGTGAAAAAAGACAATTAGAAGAAGATAATGTAACAGCATCCTTGGTTCTTAGAGATATGATGGTTGATATGAGAACTCTGAAAGGATCTTTATGTGATTCTGCAAGTTCTGAAACAGAAGGAAGACCAATTTTCCGGGTTTCTAATGCAGCTGAAAAAAGAGTGAAAACAGTATCCCAGTATTTTGTTGTAAACATTTTTGGTTTCATATTGATGTTTTATCATATACATAAAAATTTATCATTAATAGTATCCTGGAATATACAATTCATCTTCTCTCTATCTTGACACCTAAACGCAATCCTAATAGTTTAGTTTTTATGATTATAGTATTAAATAAAAATGTTTCTGTGCAGCAAAAGGCTAATATCAAAGAATTTTTAGAAAAGAAAAATTTTCAGATCAGAGAGATAGCTGGAGAAGAAGAGACGATTTTTGGCGCCGTTGGTATTTCTCGTGTGGATTTACGGGAAGTGGAACTGTTAAGTGGTGTAGCAAAAGTTATTCCCATTTCCCGTCCGTATAAACTTGCCTCACGAGAGCTGAAAAAAGAAGATACCATTGTTCAGGTGAGTAAGATTAAGATTGGCGGAAATAGAATTGCAGTAATTGCCGGTCCTTGTGCTGTAGAGAGCCGTGAACAAATATTTGCTATAGCAAAATCTGTAAGTGAAGCTGGAGCGGTAATACTGCGCGGCGGTGCTTTCAAACCAAGAACTTCTCCTTATGCCTTCCAGGGAATGGGAGAAGAGGGTCTGAAAATCATGAAAGAGGCGGGTGATACCTACGGCCTGGCTATAACAAGCGAAGTTGTTAGCTCTGTCTATGTGGATATGATGGCAAAATACATTGATATCTTCCAGATTGGGGCAAGAAATATGCAGAATTTTGAGCTGCTCAAGGAAGTCGGCAGAGCTGGTAAGCCGGTTATTCTTAAGAGAGGTTTGGCTGCAACAATTGAAGAGTGGCTGATGGCTGCAGAATATTTAATGGCTCATGGAACTGATGATGTAATTCTTTGTGAGAGGGGAATCAGAACTTTCGAACCCTCTACAAGAAACACACTGGATCTGAGCGCTATACCTGTTGTTAAGAAACTCAGCCACCTTCCTGTTATCGTTGATCCAAGCCATGCAACAGGCCTGAGAGAAAAGGTGATTCCCATGGCACTTGCTGCAGTTGCTGCAGGAGCCGATGGATTAATGATAGAAGTTCATAATAATCCTGATATAGCTCTTTCTGATGGACCGCAATCGCTGTATCCTGAACAATTTGAAAAACTCATGCGTGATATTCAGGCAATGGCGCCTGTTGTAGGTAAATCTATTGAAAAAATTCCTTACTATCAGACCGCATCTATAGAAAGCCTTCCTGTCAAAGATACAGGGGGAAGCCAGCAATTACGGCAGAAAGCGGCTTTTCAGGGGGTTCATGGTGCCTACAGCGAAATTGCCCTTGAAAGATTCTTTGGAGACCGTTTGGCTGCGAAGCCATGCAAACAGTTTGCAGATGTGTTTTCTGCAGTTATGAGCGGGGAAGCGTTATGCGGAATCCTGCCGGTTGAAAACTCGTTAGCTGGGACAATTAATGATAATTTTGATCTGCTTTTACGACATCCTGATATATCGGTGATTGGTGAGCAGCAAATCAGAATTAATCATAATCTCATTGGAGTAGAAGGAACAAAACCTGAAGAGCTCACCAAAGTTTTTTCCCATCCGCAGGGGCTGGCTCAATGTGCAGAATATCTTGATAAGTTTCCAAATATTGAAAGAACACCTTTCTTTGATACAGCGGGAGCGGTAGCATATGTTGCGGAGCAGAAAAACCCGAAATTTGCAGCGATTGCCGGCAAGAAAACCGCTGAGTTCTATGGACTATCTATTTTAAAAGAGGGTGTTGAAACGAATCCAAGAAACTATACTAGGTTTTATATCATAACCCGGGAAGAACAGGCAGCGGTTGTATCCGGGGGTAAGACGCCGAACAGGGGTGTTCTTGTTTTTTCTACACCGGACACACCGGGAGCCTTATTTACTTGTCTTAAAATAATGGCGGACTATGGATTAAATATGAAAAAACTTGAATCCAGGCCTATTCATGGAAGTCCGTGGGAATATATGTTTTTTGTGGAGACAGAACTTGCAGATATGGCCGTATTTACTGAAGCCTGCGGTAAGCTGAAAGAATCAAGCGAAACGTTCAGAATCCTCGGAACTTTCTATTCCGACCGATAAGAGAAAATATGGGAAAAACAAAAGAATATATACCGGAAAAACTTATTATTGGAATTCTTACAGTTGAACAACAACTTCCGGATGCATTGCTTCAAAGGGTTGTGAATGAGTTTGGCCCTGTAGAACGGATAGATGGACCCTTTTCATTTGATTATACACGGTATTACAACGAAGAAATGGGAGAAAACATTCAGAAATATTTCCTCACTTTTGCTCAGCTTGTTTTACCGGATCGTCTCGCAGAAATTAAGGAATTTACCAATCAGGTTGAAGAAGAGTGGAGCAGCGGGAGTAAAAGGCGTGTTAATTTGGATCCGGGCATACTTTCAGAGACCAGATTTATCCTTGCAACAACTAAAGATCGCGGGCATCGGGTTCCGCTTAAAAATGGCATGTATGCTGAGGTAACTCTAATATATATGCAGAAAGAGTTTCAGCCTCTTCCCTGGACCTATGCTGATTTTTGTGATCTCAAATACCGGACCCTTTTGAAAGAGATTCGTAAATTTTATCTGCAGCAAATAAAAAATAATAAAAAATAATTATCAATTTTGAATTTTTTTATACTTTATCCCAGTAATACTATATATGAAGCTTGTTAACTTTTTTTTAAAGATTATTACAATCCTACTGGCTGCAGGATTCTGTATATCATGTGAATTTATTAGTAATACGTATAAAATCTCAGTGATATTTTCAGAAAAATCTCCATGGGAAACAGCACAGGATAAAAATGTCTGGTATCTTCTTCGTTGGAACGATCCTCTAAACGGGATTTGTGAAAAGTATATACCGGCAGGTACAAGGAAATCAGTTGTTGAAGTATCAAAAGGCGGCGGGGTTGTGTTTGCAGCATACCCTGCAGGAAACGGTACTCCGCTTGGTTCTTTTGTTACGGCTGCTGACAAAGATGCTCATAAGGATACAGAAGTAGAGCTCTCTTATGCGGAAGGATCGGCAGCCGAACTTTTACTCAGAGCAGAATCATTTATTAACGGGATAATTAATGGGCTGAATGCGGAGAAATTATCAAGCTTAATGAATATAGCAGGCAATGGGGATAGTTGGAGAGTAGACAAAAATGAAATATTCTGGGCAATTTTACAGCGGTCGCTGAATGATGAATCGGTAAAACAACTGGGGGTATATAGTATAAGTCTGTATGCAATACCGGAAGGATTTTGGGTATCTGATACTCCGTTGAAACCGGGGTTTAGGGTTCACTCTACCGGAACTATAGAACTAAGCGGGTTTTATCAGGGGACGTTCAAGTACCTGCTGCCTTCTGAAAATCTTATGCTTGTAATAATTGGTCAGGAAACTGAGGGGTATTGGTACATCACAAGAGTTTTCCCTGATTTTCTCGTGCAGGAGGATGGTTTATAGTAAAAATTCAGCCGGGTCAGCGTGCAGTATAGTGTGTATGCAAAAGATGATGAGATATTTCGCTTCCTGGTTTCTGCAGAAACTCTTTATAGAGCCCTAAAACTTCAGCATTTTCATGTGATTTTCTGATTGGAAGATTTTTATCTTCAGCGTAAAGACCCTCTATCCGTTGTGCCCGTTTTGCAAGTGTATTTTCAAGAGGCTGTCCACCACCTCCAATACATCCTCCGCGGCAAGCCATAATTTCAATAAAATGAAACGGCATCTCCCCCCTTTCTTTTGCCTCGGCTACTATGTTCAGTAGTTTTCTTGCATTTGAAAGACCATTGGAAACGGCAACACGAACCTCTGTCCCCTCAATATCAACACTGGCTTTTTTTATACCCTCAATTCCCCGCAGATCAGTAAAATCAAGAGAACCGAGAGTTTTTTGCGTTTTTAACTCATATGCTGACCGAATAGCAGCTTCCATAACTCCGCCGCTTGCTCCAAAAATTGTAGCTGCTCCTGTATATTGTGAAAGAACAGGATCTGGGTTCTCTTCCTGTATAGACTTAAATTGAAGACCTGCCTGACGTATCATTCTTGCTAATTCTCGTGTCGTAAGAACATAATCAACATCTTGATACCCGCTATCGTTCATTTCCGGACGGGCTGCTTCAAACTTCTTTGCAGTACAAGGCATTATAGAGAGTGAGACGATATTTTCCGGATCAATAGTATGAGTTTTTGCAAAATAGGTTTTTATTATTGTCCCCAGCATTTGCTGTGGTGATTTACAGGTGGAAACATGATCCAGGAGTTCAGGGTAGTAGGTCTCTCCGAATTTTATCCAGCCGGGGGAACAGGAGGTTATTAACGGAAGAGTACCGCCGGAAGAAAGCCGCTCAAGAAGTTCTGTTCCTTCTTCCAGAATAGTAAGATCCGCTGAAAAGTTAGTATCGAAGATATAATCAATTCCAAGACTTCTTAGAGCTGAGTATATTTTACCAATTACCAGACTACCCGGAGCCATACCAAACTCTTCTCCCAAAGCGACCCGCACAGCCGGAGCGACTTGTGCTACAACCACTTTTTTGGGATCATCCAGGGCCTCCCAGACCTCATCGATCATCTCTTTTTCGTAGAGGGCTCCAGTTGGGCAGTAGACAATACATTGTCCACAATTTACACACACACTGCTACCCATTGATACTCCATAACCGGGAGAGATAATGGTATCCGACCCCCGACCCATAAAATCAATGGCTTTAACACTTTGTACTTCATGGCATACGGAGACACAACGACCGCAGCCTATACATTTGTTCATATCACGGACTATCCCTGCAGCTGTTCTATCCAAGGGTAGTCCTCTTGTATATTTATCATATCGAAGTGTTCGTATTTCAAATCTATCGGCAAGTTTCTGGAGCTCACAGGAACCATGCTTAATGCACTGAAGGCAATCATCCGGGTGCGTTGCAAGAACCAGCTCAAGAAGACCCCTTCGAAGTTTTCGCAATTGCGGAGTATTAGTTTGTACCTGCATACCTTCTACAGCCTCTGTAATACAGGCTCTCTGCAGATCTTTGAATCCGTCGATATCTACCATACACATACCACAGGTTCCAAGGGGTGTGAGATCCTCATGCCGGCATAGTGTGGGGATGTCTACCCCGGCCTGTTTTGCTGCATCCAGTACGGATGTGCCTTTAGCGACTTGAATTGTTGTTTTATCTATAGTTAAGGTTATCATATCTGAACCTCCCTGATATAATCATTCTGACGAATGAGTGCATGAAGTTCACCGCTAAAATTATTAAGAACACTCTTCACCGGCATTTCGACAGATTTTCCAAAAGGACAGAATGAAGATCCTTTCATAATATCTGCAGTCTCTTCCATCAGCTCCAGAAAGTCCCGTTTTCCCTTACCTAGAACTATATTATTTGCCATAAATGAGAGTTGTCGGGTACCATAACGGCAGGGAAAGCATTTTCCACACGATTCTTCTGCAAAAAACCGCATTTCAACCTCTAGAACTTCTGCCATTGAGGTGTCGGTATTCATTACCACAATTGCTCCGGAACCGAGAATTCCGCCCTTACTGCTCATTGATTTGAAATCAAGATGAAAATCCAAAGCTTCTGATGGGTAGATAGGTCCTGCTGTACCCCCTATTTGAATGGCTTTAAGTGTTCCGATTACGCCGCCGGCCAGGGAAATAAGATCTCTGACAGTGGATCCCATGGGGGCTTCGTACACCCCGGGACTCTGGACTTTTCCACTAATACAGTAGAGTTTCGGTCCCGGACTTTCAGGTGTTCCGATGGAACGAAACCAATCAGATCCATACTGAAGGATGAGGGAGACACAGGCAAGTGTTTCTACATTGTTAATATATGTAGGCTGTTCCCATAATCCTTTTTCAGCGGGAAAAGGAGGCTTGTTCCAGGGGATTCCCCGATTTCCCATGAGCGAATTTAAAAGAGCTGTTTCATCACCCACAACATAAGAACCGCCTCCTTTAATAATCTCAATAGAGAAAGAGAAATCTTTGGTGATGTTTTTCCCAAGATATCCTCTTTGTTCAGCTTCAAGTAAAGAATTTTCTAGATTTGATGCAATTTCTGGATATTCCCCCCGGATATAGATATACCCTTTAGTAGCTTTCACTGCATAAGCAGCTATAACCATTCCTTCAATCATCATATGCGGAGAGTGAGTCATGATGAATCTATCCTTGAAGGTTCCCGGTTCTCCTTCGTCTGCATTGCAGACAATATACGATGGAGTTTTGCCTGTAGAAGCTTTCCATTTTATTGCTGTGGGAAATCCAGCACCCCCGCGTCCCAGAAGCCGGGCCTTCTCAATTTTTTCTATGATTTGAGCTGAGGTAAGTGTGAGTGCAGTTCTCAATCCTGAATATCCATTTTCGTTCAGGTAATCATCTATATTCGGTGATAGATTTTTAAATCTAAGAAAGAGATCTGTTTGATTCATGCCGTTTCCTCCTTCCTGCAGCTAATAATAAGTGCATCAACTTCATCCAATGTTAGATTTGAGTAGAGTTTGTCATTAATCATCATATTGGGAGCTGTATCACAGCTCCCAAGGCAGTTCACAATTTCCAGGGTAAAAAGACCATCTTTAGTAGTTTCTCCACGTTTTATCCCAAGTTCTTTGGAAATAAATCCATATACATCGAGAGAGTTTCCTATTCTGCAGCTAAGTGAATCACAAATTCGAAGTACATATCTTCCTCTAGGTGAAGTGGAAAACAGGTGATAAAAGCTCAACACACCATCTACTTCTGCAATTGATAGACCAAGGGTCTGAGTAATCTCCTTTCTTTCATTAGCGGTAATGTAGTTTTTTGTAATTTCTCGGTTTTGCATTGAATGAAAAAGATAAAGAATATCATCACGATGCAGCTCAACCAATGAAACATTTGTATTATCCATGTAAAACTCCTTTTGATGGATAGTATGCCGAATAACTTCAGCTGCAAACAATAAAATTGTTACATTAAGCTTCAATATTTTCGAGTAGTTGATGAAGTTTACTATGGTGTCTGCTGACAAGGAAACGCCGGGTGTAAAAGTATGGTAGGCGAAAGATGTACAAATATGGTCAGTAAGCAATAACTGCTATCCTGTTAATTATCTTAAAGGGGGCAGGCACTGAAAGCAAGAGTCTTGGATTAAAAAATAGATAAATAAATAGCGATTGATAACAAGTGTTAAGTAAATGAGGCTTGGAAGAGTCTAAATAATAGAATATTGTAAATAATCGTTTTTAAGAATAGAGTATATTACTAACGACAGTAAAGCGGGATAAAAAATGGATAATGTAGAAAATAAATATAAACAATTATTTGAGAACATGACCACAGCATTTGCCCTGCATGAGATGATCTTTGATGATAACGGGAAACCAATTGACTATCGCTTCCTGGAAATAAATTCCAGTTTCGAGGATATGACCGGACTGCAGAAAAAAAATGTTATTGGAAAAACGGTTCTTCAGGTAATGCCGAATACTGAGAAATCCTGGATAGATATGTATGCAAAAGTAGTGTATACCGGACATCCGACATCATTTCAGAATTATTCCAAAGAACTTGACCGATTTTTTGAGGGTTGGGCATATCGACCACAGGAGGGGCAGTTTGCAGTTGTTTTTTCCGATATATCTGAATTCAAGATTATTGAAAAAAAACTTGCAGACTATCGTGATAATTTAGAAAAGCTGGCAGAGGAACGCGCAGTTAAGCTTGTTGAAAGCGAACAGCGCTTCCATATGCTATTTAACCACACGACCGAACCTATCCTGATTATAGATCTCGAAGGAAATATCATTGAATTTAACAATGCGGCTGAAAAATCTCTTGTATTTTCTGAGGAGCAGCTAAGAGATATAAATTTTTTCAACCTGTTTACAGAAGGTGTCGGCGAAGGTGAAGAAAACAAAAAAGAGATACTCTTTCCTCTGAATATAGATAGGGGGTCAAAATCTACAGAAACGGTGTTAAAAAAGGGAGACAATGAAACTTTTCCGGTAAGGTTGACAGCTAACAGAATCCAGACGGGAAGTGATCACTATATTGCGATAATAATCTCGGATATTACAGAGCAGAAAATAATGGAGAAAACTCTCGTTGCTGCTAAAGAACAGGCGGAAAAGGCAAGCCAGGCGAAAAGTTTTTTTCTGGCAAATGTAAGTCACGAAATCAGAACCCCAATAAACGCAATCCTTGGAATGGTATATTTGATGCAGGATACCCAATTGACAGAACAGCAGCGCGAATATATGAAAAATATCAGTTCAGCTGCCAGAACTCTATTTGGAACTATAAATGGTATCCTTGATTTTTCAAAAATTGAATCAGGAAAAATGCAGATTGAGACGCAATCGTTTAATCTAAAAAACTTAATACGGGACATAATTCCAGCTTTCAGCCTTGCTGCCGATGAAAAGGGGTTGGAATTCAGGACAAATATTGATGAGGATATTCCTGAATATGTAATTGGGGATGCCTTTAGACTTTCTCAAATACTTTCCAACCTCTTAACCAATGCAATTAAATTCACAGAAAAAGGGTATATAGAAATATCCGTTTCCCGAATGGTTCAACTTCGGGATATAGCACACCTTGAATTTGCCGTCAAAGATTGCGGTATAGGCCTCTCTAAAGAGGAGCTTGATGTAATTTTCAAGCCTTTTGAACAGGCTGATGAATCAGTTACAAGAAAACCCGGCGGAACAGGCCTGGGATTGGCAATCTCGCGGGAATTAACGGTTCTTATGGGTGGAAAAATTGTAACTGCCAGCACAAAAGGTGTGGGCAGTACTTTTACGGTTAAGCTGCCGCTTCATATAAGTAAAAACAGAGATGATAGTTTTTCTCCAAGTTTGGATGTGAGTATTTTGAAGAATGCCAAAATACTTCTCGCTGAGGATCATGAAATAACCCGCAATGTGTTAAGTGAGATAATTCGAAAAACAGGGGCAATTGTAACTATTGCAAAAAACGGAATAGAGGCTGTTGAGCTTGTAGAAAAAAATGATTTTGATATCATTCTTATGGATATACAAATGCCTGAAATGGATGGGTTGACTGCAGCTGAGAAGATTCGGCATCTTAACAAGCCGGGTGTTAAAGATGTAATTATTCTTGCAGTTACCGCACATGCCATGATTGATGATATCAGGAAAAGCTGGGCGGCAGGGATGAATGGTCATATAACAAAGCCTATAAAGGCAGAAGCGTTAAACAGACAGCTTTGTGCATGGATAAGCAGTCGTAAAAAGGGGATACCGGAGAACGGAAGTACAAAATCGGAAGGGTAGAATTATAATAGTCTTAATATTCCACCTATCTTTTTTCTCCTTTTCCTGACTCCCGTTTCCTGTTATCTACTTAACTACAATATTTACCAGCTTGTCAGGTACAGCAATCACTTTGACAATAGTCTTTCCCGCTCCCACAGTCCACTCCTGAATACGTTCATTCGCAAATGCCTGCTCTTTCAATGCTTCCAGATCTAATCCTGCTGGAATCTCCACTTTTGCACGGACCTTTCCATTAACCTGAAAAACTACCAAAACAACATCCTCTTTGGTCATCTCTTCATTCCACTGCGGCCATGCATGATCTGCAATAGATGGTTTTTTCCCAAGGTTTTCCCATATCTCTTCAGTAAGGTGCGGTGCATACGGGGCAAGCAGCAGAATAAACGGTTCCCAGACCTCTGAGTATAGAGTATCGGCTTTATATAGTTCATTAATAAAAATCATCATCTGGGCTATCGCAGTATTGAACTCTAACGCTTCAGTATCAAGTGAGACTTTTTTTATTGTCTTATGAAGAAGCTTCATTAGAGGTTCCGGAGCCTCTTTGTCCTCAATTGTCCGTTCTGAGGCAAGTCTCCATACCCTGTCTAAAAATCGGTGAACCCCTGAGAGCCCACTCGTTGACCAAGGCTTAGAAACTTGAAGCGGCCCCATGAACATTTCATACATTCGCATTGAATCTGCTCCGAAAGAGTGAATTATGTCATCAGGATTTATAACATTTTTCAAGCTCTTGGACATTTTAGCAATTACCCTCTCGAGCTGCAGGCCGGTAGCTTTTTCAATGAATACATCCGGACTGGTCTCTTCAACCAGATCAGTTGAAACAAGAGATTTGTCTTTTCTCTGATAGGCAAAAGAGGTTATCATTCCCTGATTAATTAGCCGTTGGAAGGGTTCTTTTGTATTCACAAAACCGAGATCAAACAGAACTTTGTGCCAGAATCGGGCATAGAGCAGGTGCAAAACAGCATGTTCTGCTCCGCCTACATAGAGATCAACCGGCATCCAGTAGTTAATTTTTTCGGGATCAGCAAAAGACTCTGTATTCTCCGGATCAAGGTATCTGATAAAATACCAGCAGGAGCCAGCCCACTGCGGCATGGTATTGGTCTCTCTTCGGGCTTTTCCTCCGCAAACCGGGCAGGACGTGTTTACCCATTCAGGGATAGTTGCCAGCGGACTCTCTCCAGTTCCCGATGGAGTATATGACGCAACATCAGGAAGTTCGAGAGGCAGTTCTTCTTCCGGCACGGGAACAGTTCCGCAAGAAGCACAGTGAACCAGCGGGATTGGTTCTCCCCAATACCGCTGCCTGCTGAAAATCCAATCCCGTAGTTTGTAATTAACGGCTTTTTTACCAAGTTTCTTTTTTTCAAGCCAGTCAATCATGGTGCTTATGGCATCTTCTTTATTTAAATCATTGAGAAAACCGGAATTAATATGATTCCCATCACCTGTATAAGCTTCCTGAGTAATATCGCCGCCTTCAAGCACCGGGATAATCGGAAGTTGAAAGGTTACGGCAAATTCCCAGTCTCGTTCGTCGTGAGCCGGGACAGCCATAATCGCTCCCGAACCGTAAGAAATTAATACATAATCAGCAATCCAAATAGGAATTCTTGAGTTGTTTACCGGATTAATTGCATAAGAACCGGAAAAAACACCGGTTTTCTCTTTAGCGAGATCCGTACGTTCAAGATCAGACTTTTTAGCTGCTGATTCAATATAGGCCGCAACAGTATTGCGTTGTTCTGGAGTTGTTATGGTATCAACAAGTGCATGTTCTGGAGAAAGCACCATATATGTTGCCCCAAACAGGGTGTCGGGGCGGGTTGTATAGACTGGAATTTCACCTTTGTTGTTTTCTATCTGAAAAATAACATCAGCACCTTCACTTCTGCCTATCCAGTTCCGTTGCTGGGCTTTGATTGATTCCGTCCAATCAAGAGTATCTAAATCTTCAAGCAGTCTGTCAGCATATTTTGTAATTCCCAGAATCCATTGGCGAATACTTTTACGGGTAACTTTTGTACCGCAGCGATCACAGCTTCCATCTTTCACCTCTTCATTGGCCAGACCTGTCTTGCAGTCGGGGCACCAGTTAATAGGGGTTTCAGATTCATATGCGAGACCCATTTTGTAGAGCTGAAGAAAAATCCACTGAGTCCAACGGTAATACTCTTTTGTATGGGTTGATATTTCACGATCCCAGTCATAGCAGAACCCAAGGCTTTTTATCTGTTTTCTAAAATGTTCAATATTTTTTTCTGTGGTAACCAGAGGGTGGGTACCCGTTTGGATTGCATAGTTTTCCGCAGGAAGGCCAAAAGAGTCAAACCCCATAGGATGAAGGACGTTATACCCGTTCATACGTAGATATCTGCAGTAGATGTCTGTTGCGGTATAACCTTCAGGGTGGCCTACATGCAGGCCGGCACCAGAAGGATATGGGAACATATCCAATACGTATCTGCGTTTATTTTCGGGTATTGAGGGATCTTCTTTTACAGAAAATGTTTTGTTTTCTTCCCAGAAGTTCTGCCACTTCTGTTCTATTGTGTTAAATGGGTATTTACTCATGCAGGCATAATACAGGTGAGGGGGAGAATTTGTCAATTGTTGAAGGTTGCTTAGCAACTTTGAACTCAAAAAGTTTTCGAAAGAAACTCCAATTTGTATAGTGAGGCAGCCTTCAAATAATAAAAAGCAGATATAAATTTAGTGATCTGCAAAAAAGAGATAGCAAAAACTTTCACCGCTAAAGGTATGCCTTTTTTATCCCGGTAATCTTTTATGTGTTTTCCAAACGAAGAGGACTGTTATCATGTTAGCCGGATTGTAAGATTATGTCCCGGTCTTTGTTGTTGAGAGGCAGTTCCACCATTGCACCCTTGCGGGTGTCTGATGCATGGAAAGCAATAATAGTTTCAAGGGTATGGACTGCATCAGCGGGATCGTATGAGAACGCGGGAGGATTTTTACTCTCGGTGCTGGCTAAACGTGCATCTAGCCACGCAACCATCTCTCCTACAGCTATATCCATTGATGATTGATCGGTTGGTTGCGGCAGATATCTGGTGCTGCCGTTGTAGAGATTGATTGTAATCTTTGCACCAATGATTGAAATCGTACCTGAAGTTCCATACACTTCAATAACCATAGGTCCTTTTGCATAATCTGCAGCATCTACCGTTACCATGCAGCCCTTTTCAAGGTGTATGAGACCCCATCCGCCAGGGTCCTTGAAAGCACTTCCTCTGCAGTCCGGCTTCTGTGATTGATCAAGTATACCCGAAACAGCAACAGTTTTCTGCCCTGTAATCATATGTATTACATCTATTACATGTGTTCCGATGTTGCCGAGCCTTCCGGTAGGCCAACGGGCAGTGACAGATGTAAGTTCACCTAGATCACCTCTGGCAATCATGGTCTGCAAGAGGCGAAAATTCGGGTTGAACCGGCGGTTGTGGTTGATTACGAGAAGAGACCCGGATTTTTTGCAGGCAGCAAGCATCCGTTCAGCTTCGATCATGGTTGCAGCTATCGGCTTTTCACAATAGATGACAGGTATTCCCGCCTCTGCGCTGGCAATTACCATTTCAGCATGTGTTGGTGTATAAGTGGCAATACTGATAATATCCAGCTTTGAGGAGTTAACCAGTTCCTTCCAATCAGAGTATACAAGAACCTCGTTGTGAACACGGGTGAGAAATCGTGTTCGGCGTCCTTTATTACGGCTGCTGCCGCAGATTATATTTACACGGGGGTTTCCGGCGTATGCGGCTAAATGAGTGCCGTCCAGATCTTTTACCTGCTGACCAAGGACATCTCCTGATGTTTGATCCCCTGCTCCAATAAAGCCGAGTCCAATAATTCCTGCACGATAGCTCTTTTTCATTGTTTCCCTATCCATAATACCTGTCCTAAAAAACCTGTTCTAAAAAACCTATCGTAAAAAACGGGTTAATTTTCACTATCAGCAGGTTCTAATGCAGGAACAAAAGTAACCGATTCAATTCGGTTTCCACGCATTGACTGTATGGTAAACTTCCCGATATCAGTAGAAATAGTCTGCTTTACTCCGGGGATAGTGCCGAGCTCCTCAATTATCAGGCCTGCGACAGTACCAATGTGCTTACTGTGATTAACCTCAAGGTCAAAAACATCCTCAAGCTGCTGAATGGAAGTTTCACCCATAATTTTAAAGGAGCCATTTTCCATATCAAGAATTCTCTCAGCCGCACCGCTTTCGTGCTCATCATATAACTCACCAAACAGCTCTTCAATGACATCTTCCATGGTGACAACACCCGATAAGCCGCCATATTCATCCAGAACAATTGCCATATGAAGCTTATTAGTTTTAAATGCCGCGAACATTTCGTGCGCTTTTCTTGATTCCGGGACAAAGATCGGAGGTTTAATGATATCTGATACTTTCCGGGTTCCCTCTTTTTTAAGGATATGTCTCAGAAGGTCTCTGGTAAGCAATATGCCTATAATATGTTCAGGAGAATCACCATACACAGGAATTCTGGCAAATCCGCTTTTAATTACCTTTGGCATAACTGTATCTAGAGACAGTTCCCCATTAATGCTGAAAACGTCAGTTCTGTGAGTCATTATTGTGTGAACATCTATATCATCAAAACGGAAAACATTCTGCACAAAGGTTGACTCATAATCCTCAACAGTTCCCTGTATTTGTGCAATATTTACTGCGTGCATAATCCCTTCCTGGGATATATGATTTTTTTGTTTTCCTGAAAAAATGCGTGTTAAAAAAGAACTTATACCATTTATAAGAAAAATAAGCGGATACATAATCCACATAAGTCCACGGATTGGGTACGCCATAATGCGGCATATTGTTTCATTATGAATTATTGCAATTTGTTTAGGTGTTATCTCAGCAAAGATGAGAATAACCAAAGTCAGAATTCCCGTTGAAATTCCGACCGCATAATTTCCGTAATACCGGATAACGGCAGAGGTAGTTATGGCAGATGCTGCAATATTGACCAAATTATTACCAATAAGAATGGTTGAAAGCAGGACCTCAGGTTTTTTTGCCAACGCAGCAGCTAATTTTCCTGTCCGCCCATTCCCGGATTGAAGATCTTTTTCCTGAATAAAAGTCAATGATGTAAATGCCGTTTCTGTACCGGAGAAAACTGCAGACAGCAGGAGGAGCAGGAGAATATATAAAATCTGTATTGTCATGCCAGCAGCTCTCTATGCAAAGTAAGGGTAAATCGTGTTGTTTCTGCTGATTCTTTTCTGCAGGAGGCCAGGAGATGTTTGTTTGTTTTTGAATTTGCTGCAAGATTTACTTTAAGATTTGCTATAAGTGGGTCAGGGTCGTCAGAATTTGCTGATAAAGATGTTTTTTTCATAATAAGCTATAATACTACGGGATAGAGTTCGATTCAATCATTGTTTTTTAATAAATCTATAAATTCGCATTAAATCAGTGTATCAAAGTCTCTTTATAAACTGCGCTTAATCAAAGGCAGCGGCGCTTAATCAAAGGAATTAAAATTCTGGACAGAAATGTTACAGGAATGTAGAATAGGGCAACGGGTTCTTTTTGCAATTAAAATTGCCGTACGATTAAAAGTACCGTCTGAAAATGAAGAGAAGAAATATTCAGGAGGATTTATGAAAAAAGGGTATGCGGTTCTGTCTGCTTTAGGCTCCGACCGGGTTGGTATTGTTCGTGATATTTCTTCGGTCATAAAGAATTTTTCCTGTAATATTGAAGAGAGCAGGATGGTAAATATGGGTGGCGAATTCGCAGTCATTATGCTATTAGATGGCTCTGAAAAGGATATTATCCAGTTAGTGGATACTAGTGAGTGCTGGGACGGACTTGAGGATCTTCATATTACACTTAAGAAAACCACCCCTTCACATATCCGGAAAACGGGAATTCCCTATTTGATTAAAACACTCTCTCTCAATACTCCGGGGATTGTGCATGCTGTAACGAATCTGCTGCAGGAAAAGGGACTAAGTATAGTTGAATTAGAAACCGACACTTCCGCAGCGCCCTTTACCGGATCACCAATGTTCAGCATGCGTATAGAGTTTATAGCACAATCAATGGGCCTGATTGATCAGCTTCGGGAAGCTCTGCGAAAAATCGGGCATGACGCGGATATTGATATCCAGCTGCTTCCTCTTATCTCGGGTAAAGCAGAATAGCTCTGCAAACAGGAAAACACTAACATATGAACCCGCAAAACCGTCATGAAATGCTGCGGAGCGGCAATATCAGCAAAACACTTTTAAAGCTCTCAACACCGGCAATAATTGCCATGCTTGCAATAGCGCTCTATAACCTTGTTGATACTATGTAT
>JADHUD010000013.1 GCA_016784705.1 Spirochaetia bacterium
GGCTCCTGTGCAGGTTAGAATCGGCAGAGATCAATAACTGATGTCAGTAAAACAGAGGGGTCTGACCCCTCTCTAATGGTAAAACAAGTCATCAACCTCTACACCAAGCCCCGGATAGATAAACGATTCCGCTCTGGCTCCTGAGAGAAAAACATCATCATCTTCAATCTCTCTCTCTTTAAAGGCGTAGATCATTACCTTCTTCCCCTTTGGATCTATTATCCAGCATTCACCCACACCGCTGTCCATATAGAGTCCAAGCTTTTTTATTTGGTCTTTACCGGCAGTAGAGGGTGAGAGAATCTCAACAACAAGTGAGGGGGTTCCCTTGTACTTATCATTTTCATTGATATCCTTCATATAGTCGCAAAGTACCATGAGATCCGGCTGGACAATATTTATATCGTCCTCTGTCACTTCACGAAGAAGCTTAATCTGCTGACGGATTAATTCAATATCCAGAGGGGCAAGAAAAGCATCGCAGGTATCGTGGTTTTTGAAATATAAGCGGAATGCATCATTTACATCGGCAAGTACCCGCTGGTGGGTAAAACTTGGCGAGGCCAGCATACATACTTCTCCATCAATAAGTTCATAGCGGTTTTCACTATCTTCAGTCATCTCCATAAACTGCCGATAGGTGACATTATAGTTAGACTTTTTCTTAGAGCTGGTTCCATAGCCGGAAAAAGGCTCTCCGGCCTCATATCCATCACTATTACGCGGATAATAGAGAAGGAGTGCGCTCTTTTTGCCATTTTTTGTTATGATAACATTCTCTATTTTACAGAGTTTGAGGTATTTTCCAAAATTATTCTGTACTTCCGTGGTTGAGACATACATAAGAAACCCCTAAGAACCCAGCCTATTTTAGCCAATGATTACATACCTGAGGTTCTTTAAAAATTATTCATTTTGAAAGAACAATCCATAGCTAACCTATGAAATCTATTATATCACACCTTTAGCTAAGTTTTGAACTATATTTTAGCTAAAAAATATATTATTCTACAAAACGCACCATTCGTATTAGCTATTGGGATCTTCTTTGGGAGATTCTACAGGCTTTACTGCCTGATTCTGATCCAATTCTGTACTGAACATATGCCGGTAAATTTCAAGAGCAGTAACCACAAGTGCCGCCAGAACTGGACCAATTAATATTCCGAATGCACCGAACAAACCAAGTCCGCCGAGTATACTGACTAATATCAGCAAGTCAGGTAATTTCGCATCACGCCCGACTACAGCTGGCCGAAGAACATTATCAACCAGACCAACAACTAAGCCTCCCCAGATTGCCAGTCCGACAGCCCAACCCACACGGCTGGCCGTTACCAGGTAAATTGCTGCCGGGATCCATACCAGCGGAGCCCCAACCCCTGGAATAGCTGACAGGACTACTACTATTGCTCCCCAGAAAGCTGCACCCTGGATACCAGCCACCCAGAAAGCAATAGCTATAAGAAATCCCTGCAGAAAACCGATAACCAGAATGCCCTTCAGGGAGGCCTTGATCACCGCAATACCCCTGTCAATAACCAGCTCACTATCCTCTCTCGGCAGAGGTATATACTGATGCATTTTATCCGCCATTTTTGATCCATGGACAAGAAAGAAGTAGAGCGAATAGATGAAAATAAAAATGTTCAGTGAGAAACTTACCGTTCCTTTAGTAATATCAGGAATACTGCTGATAATGAAATTACTAAGACTGATTCCCATCTGCCCTATCCGTCCGACAATCATCTCCCGGTACGGTTCCAGTTGATCACCAAAAGGCAATCTTGATAAAAGATCAAATATTGATGAACCGCTGTTTATTTGTTCGCTAACCCAGGGAGCCAGCAGATTGCCTACTTTAATTGCCTGGCTGGTTACTAAAACCGCTAACCCAGCCAGAGGTATGCCTATCCCAAGACAGGCAGCAACAAGAACGATTACTGCAGCTGTTCTGACCCGTCCACGCATTTTTCGTGTTATCCACTGATGAAAAGCAGCCAGTAATGCTGCTGCAAGGCCTGATAAAATCAGAGCTATAAGATAACTTTTTATCATTACCAAAAAAGCAAGCAGTACCAGCAGTAAAAACACCACAATAAATACTTTACCTGCATTTAATTTTGCCATCACTTTCTCCATAAAGAAAAGGGGTCTGACCCCTTTTCCGAATCCCATTTCCAGGACTAAGAATGCTTATTCAGATACATGTTATTATCAACCTTTATGTATAATTCATCAAAGGAGAGATTTATATTATATTCCTGAAAACCATAACTGAAGTGAAGATTACGGACCTGTTCAACCTGACTGGCTTTGCAGAGGGAAACTATATCCTGAATTATTGTCTCATCGTTCTGTGTGCTGTTTTGGATGACTATTATGAATTCATCTCCTGCCAAACGTGAAATTACTTTCTCATTGGTAAATAGTTGCAAAAGTATGTTTGCGAACTCAATTAAGACCTGGTCCCCAATATGGTGACCAAAATTATCGTTTATTGTTTTAAATCCATCGAGATCAATCATCATCACCTGAAACCGTACTTTTTCTTCTATGAGAGTTGTAACATACTCTTCAAAAACTGCCCGTGAGTAGAGCTGGGTGAGAAAATCTTTTTCACCAGTCGTCGTTTCAAGAAAGATATACGCTGTCAATATCCCCAAGCTCATGGTTGACCAGGCAAAAAACAGGTGAATATAAAAAAACTGTATGATCATACCGATTATGGGTAATGCAAAAAACAAGGCAACAAACAGTACTGTTTTCATGTTGGTTTTATTGCGATTTCTATATATCAGAATATAGACATACATATAAATTCCGAAAATAATCAGATAATTCACCCACTCAAATGGTGCAGCCTTAAAGTTGCCGGTATCTTTATCTATAGTAAAAAATACCGGATAAAAGATATTAACAATAAGCAAACCAAATACGATGAGTGCAGGGAAAAGACAATACAGGGACCTCTTTAGTCTGATCCGATCTTTAAAAATCTTGTAATCTGCATAAGATACCGCAACCCCGGCTAAAACCGAGCCCATGAGCACTAACAAAAAGTTTGATCCATAACTGATTATATACCCAATTCCTGCTGCATTTCCGTCTGATATCCAGGTTACAGGCTCTGTTATCAAAGCAATGATATTTATTATTATCACCAGTTTAAGCAATTTTTTAGAAAAAAACTCAACTTTTGATCTTAGATTGATAAGAATGAGAATCACACACAGCATCATTATGGCATAGATATTTATCTGAAACTGCTCCACATAAAAAAGCATGGGGAACTCCCTTTTTTAAATCCTCAACTTTGTGAAATTAGTTTATGGTATACTAAAGTTCTCTGAAGTACAAATATTTTTTTTGAGTTTCCAGGATTTTCCCGAAGCTCCCCGGAGTTTCCCGGCACTGAACGCACCGGGAACCATCGACGAAAAACTCTTACAGGAAAGCTTATCTGCTTTTCTTTTTTTCCTGCTTCTCCTGCTTCTTCTCTTTTGGTGTTTTAAGAGGTTTTTTCTTCGAGTTCTTTTTAGCATCTTCTGATTTTGACATATAGGGTTCCTCCATCGTCGAAGCTTATACCTTTGGATGAAAATCATCAATTCCCGTAAGTGAAAGATATTCTCCGATAAACTGAATTTTATAAAAAATAACTTAGTCAGCCTCATTGACCCCGAAAATACCTAATGGTAGACTCTCCTAGATATGAATGCAAAAAACCTCAGCCCCGGGGAGTTGAAAAAAGCCCGGAACAGCTACTTCATTCTCGCATTTTTCAATGTGTTATCCTTTCAATTAATTACAGGGAATATCATATCACTGTATGCTTTACGACTTGGAGCCGGAAACTCGCTCATTGGACTGATCTCTTCTTTTCTCTACGTCAGCCTGTTTTTCCTTTTTGTCGGCCGTATGCTGGTGCGAAAATTTGGTGTTGTCCGTTTAATGGGAATTTTTTTCATCATACGCTATATCCTTTTTATTCCGATGCCCCTGGCGGTCCTGTTTGCCGGCCCTTCTACCCGGGGTATTGCCTTTGCTTTTATGCTCATCGCAGCAGCTGGTTTCAATATTGCCCGTGGAATAGCCATTACCGGTGACAGTCCAATTGTAGCACAGCTGAGCGGAACCAAAGACCGTGGAGTTTTTCTCAGTAAAGTGCAAATTATTGCTCAGATTGTAGCTATTTCCAGTTCGATACTGATGGCTGCAGTACTGGGGGAAGAAGCTCCTTTATGGCGGTTTGTAATCATCATCTCAATCGGAATCATGTCGGGATTAATCGGCTCTCTTTTTATCTTTAAAATCCCCGAACCGGCTGGAGCAGCAAAAGGAGCACAGGAAAAAATTCTCAAATCAACAAAAGAGGCTTTTTCCTCCCACAATTCAAGAGTTTTTTTTGTTCTTGCCTTTTCAATCAACCTTTTTGTGGCCATGTTTGGCTCTTTTCTCGTCATTTTTTTGAAAAATGTCTATACATTCGCTGACAATCGTCTGGTTTTATTCTCTGCGCTGACCAGTGTCGGGGCTTTGGTTATGGCCGTCTTGAGCGGTTACACCATGGATAGAATTGGAACTAAACCACTCTTGTTCGCCTTTACCTTCGTAGGGCTGTTCTCTATTGTTATTTCAATTATTAGTCCTGTTCTTTTCGGTCTCCCGCTCATGCTCTATGCAGGATTACTTTTTTTCCTCTGGGGTATGGGCAGCTCCGGGATGGGAAATGCGACTCTTAGCTATTTTATCAGTATGACGAAAGACGAAAAGCGCCTGAACTACGGCATAATTTACTATTTTATCGTTGGTATGGGAGGTACCATTGGTTCAATTATGGGCGGGTTAGTTTTGGACTTGCTCCTGACAACATTAGGCTTAGACTCAAGAGAAGCATTTCAAATTTTCTTTTCTTTTATAGCTCTTGGCCTGATATTAGTACTGTTTGGCATAAAATTACTCGAAAATGCCGGAGCCTATCCCATTAAAAGTGCTATTATGTTCATACTCTCACCACGGGATATGCGTGCATTGACACTGCTCCGTAAGTTGGATACGGCTAAGACAGAAGATAAAGAGAGCCGGGCTATCCGCGGACTTCAGATGACTCCCTCCCGCCTCTCCATGAATGAGATTATGCGGAAAGTTCGATCCCCCAGCTTTCAGGTTCGCTATCAGGCCCTGGAAGCACTGGAAAGGGCACCCTTGAATGATAAAGCCCGCCAGCTGCTGATTGCTGAAATTAAAAACAAAGCCTACACCACAGGAAGCCTTGCCGCAAAAATTATCGGAAATCGGGAGGTAACAGAAGCAATCCCCTATCTTCACAAATCACTGCTCAGCCCTGATGATGTACTGGCAGGTGAAAGTATGTTAGCTTTGGCGAAACTGGGGGATGAAACAGCCCTGCCTGCTATTGAGAATATCCTGAAAGACTCACGCAACCCGAGGCTGATTATTTACAGCGTTAAAGCACTAGAGTATTTTCGACAACCCTCTTCTCTTTTGATAATGCTTCATAAATTAGAATACAAACGAGCTCCCTTTATCCGGGATGAGATTATGCTCTCTCTTGCAAAATTTTTTCTTATAGCTGATTGGTTTTATCCCCGCTATGTCAACTTTTTGGAAAAATCCAGTTTGGGAACAGCCGTACTGCAGGACGATATTGCGGATTCATGGAAGAAAAAGAAAAATTCTTTACATGATTCTCTGGTCAGACTAGTTGCGTTAACCCAGAAGGGAGGTCCCGAATATCTTAATTCAATCACAGAATTATTACATAAAACTGAACTCACTCTTGAAAGTGAAAATATAAGCCCGGTTCTGGAACAGATCTGTAAGAATTTACCGGTCTCACGCCTGCCCCGGTTCCGCTTTTTTCTTTCCGCACTTATTGTCAAGTTTTATATTGATCAGAATAAGTTGTTCTTGTAAAAAGGGTCTGGGAAAGGGGTCTGACCCCAAAAAGGAGAAATACAAATGGGAATTATTAAGGAATACAAGAAATTTGCTGTGAAGGGTAACGTTCTTGATATGGCGGTAGGTATCGTCATTGGAATAGCTTTTGGAAAGATTATATCATCATTTGTCGCCGATATTATCATGCCGCCAATAGGCATTCTGTTAGCCGGGGTAGATTTCACTGCCCTTTCGTTTATTATTAAAAAAGCAACCGTTGATAATCCGGAAGTTACCATCAATTTAGGAAAATTCATACAGACAATTATTGATTTCTTTATCCTTTCAGTTGTGTTATTTGGCGCCATTAAAGGGATGAATAATTTCAAACGAAAAGAGGAAGCCGCTCCCAAGCCGCCGCAGGCACCTTCAAATCAGGAGATCATTCTTGGTGAAATCCGCGACCTGCTCAAAGAAAGAGATTAGTCTGTTTGGAAAAAGGGGTTTAGGAAAAGTGATCAGGCTCCTTTTCCAAACCCAAAGGGTTTTTTAACCAGCAGGAAAAGTCCTCCTACAATAAACATATCTAAAACTGAAGCTGCGGCAAAAAGGCTCCATAGGGGGCTTCCGCTGTCTCCAGGCCCGACAAATCTGAATAAGGTAATACTTACCGGATATTTTGACTCTGATCCTAAAAAAAGAAGAGGAACAAGAAACCCATTCCAGGCACCGAGGAAACTTGCCATCATTACCGTAAGAATAACTGGAAATGAGAGTGGAACCAGGATTCTCTTCAGGAAATTACCAAATCCGCACCCCTCAATCACTGCAGATTCATAAAGAGTCTCTGGTATGTCCTGATAAAAGGATTTTAATACCAGAACAGCTTTGGGAATAGTGTGGCCTACATACAGAAAAATAACTGCCGCTCTTGTATCAAGCAACCCGATTACTCCCAGAGCAACAAAAAGTGGTATGAGTGTATGAATACCCCCTGCTGTGCCTATTGTTTGAATTGCAACCAGCCATCTGTTACTCTTCTTCTGTTTCATTCTGGCAAGTCCATAAGCACCGGGAACCGCAAAAAATGGCATTATTACGGCAGTAGACAGAGCAATTAAAAGAGTATTCTTTATTGCTCTTCCAAAATGGTATTCGGTGAATATATCAGCATAAGCAGCTGCTGAAGGAAATGATGGGAAAAAACCGGTAAAACTGCAAACATTGCTTCGGGAAAAGCTCAGCCAGATAAGCATATAGACAATGAGCACTGAACTGATGCCCATAAAAAGGGTTGTCAGAGATTGCAGAGATTGAAATATCAGGTTCCCGGATTTTTGAAAGAAAACAGCGAACCGCTCAGAAACCAGTGATGTATTCCCTACTGTCCGGAAAAAAGTATGCAGTTTATGGCGAACTTGCATTTTTGGGGAGGGGATGGTTAAAAGAACCAGCATAGATAATAAAATCGGAGGAGAAAATCCCTGCAGTATCCCGGAAACTTGTATTTCTACTATCATACCAACCAGTTCTACAATAAAAAGTATAGATATAAGTATTTTTCGATTAACGAAAACCCAGGATAATTTTTCCGCACCCAAAAAGACCAGCAATACCGACGGCAGTAAAAAAGCATATATTGGACGAAACCAGACTATATGAATAAGCATGCTGTAGAATATGATTAGAATGAGGCGTTTTCTTCGATTATTAACTCTTAAAGCAGCCCATAACAGCATAATAACAGCAACCCCGCAAGTAAGGAAAACACCAAATACTGCAGTAATCCCGAAGTCATTAATCCCCTGGAAAATCTGATAGAGAAAGATACCTACAGTGGAAGTTGCACCTACAATAAAATTTTCTGTTATTCCAGCAACAAGAGGCGGGCCTCCCGCAGTTAGCATATACATCATGGAAAACTCTTTAAAACTACCCACAGCAGCCAGAACCCCCACAATCAGAAGCGGTTCTTTCAGCAAAGGAAGATATATATAGCGAGTACAATGCCATCGGCTGCAGCCATCCAGCGATGCTGCATCAGCAACAGACCTGTTTATTTTTTTAAGATTACTAAATATGATCAATGTTGAAAAAGGCAGCTCTAACCAGACAGCTACAATAACTGAAGCAATGAAGGCGGCTTCAGGATTAGTGGTTATAGGAACAGAAATATGAAACAAGGCCGAAATCAGCGAATCACCCCCATTCCCATACAATAGTGCTCTCCAAAGAGGTACCGATATAAATATCGGTACAACCCAGGGTATAAGAAGGCTCATGAGAATTGAAACTGAGCGTTTTGAAGAGTGGTATAGACGTTCTGCCAGCAGATAAGCAGCGGCAAGTGAAATAGATACCGTGGAAAAACTCCATAATACCGTAATATTGATGGTCAGATTTAACGCCTGATCCTCTAGAATAAAACGATACCCATCCAACCCAATCCATTCCCGTGCACCATAACTGTCGCTGAAAAATGATAAAAACAAGGTCTGCAGTATCGGTAAACCGGTAATCAGAAGAAGCATAATAAGCAGGGGCACAACTAACAGCTGAAACCCCCGCTCTTTCTTTGCATTCAGCTGAAGCCCGTAAAACATGTTTTTCCGTATCGTTGTACGGGACCTGTTTCCACGCATAATTCAGTTATTAGAACAACAGCTCTATTCGTGCAATTTGCCGGACTGCTTTTATACCTTCAGGAATAATCTCCGCATTCTGATTCCACACCAACTTTAAAGGCCAGTCACCACCTGCAAGTTCTGCATCATTCTGATACATGGCAATAATAACATCTTGATTCCCGTCAAGCTCGCGTGAATCTAGTTCAATAGAATACCCATCCTCAGCAATAATTTTGACCTTGTACCCATTCCGGGCTGCCTCTTCATCATACGCAGTTATTGAACGGTCAGTCTGCTTGTGCGGGGCAAAGTCAGGATCATCAGCAAAAGCCAGCAGCTGGAATAGAGGGATCCCGGTATAATATTCAACCTCTCCTGTTTTCTTATTAAAATATTCAACATCAGTATTATGAGCAGTACAGTTTATTCCGGCCTGCATTGTTGCACGATCCACATTAGCTTCCATTTTTCCGGATATTACCAAGTTGAAGTCCTTCAAAGGAATCGCAGAGAATTGTATCTCTTTCACCATTTTAGCTGATGAATGTCCATCTATGTTGGGAACAGGATTTCCAACTTTAATAATTCGGAAGTATCCGGGATCTAACTCCATCTGCTTGCCGTCTTCCATAAAAGCGGCAATCCATACACCTTCACTTGTGTCTTTCAGATCTGCTATACTATAGCTCATTTCATAGCCGTCACTTGCAACAACAGTTACCGCTCCATCGTCTACCAATGTGCCAAAAGAGCTCAGCAAATCATATAAGCGAACCCCGCCAAATAGTGACTCGTAGTAGGTGCCCGCTGATGTAGTGTATCCGCCTCTCTCTTCGATATAATAGGGAGTCAGCATCAGTTCATTGATACTGAATATGTTTTCAGAGTCTGAACCGGTAACAGTCAGTGTGGGTACTACTTTTTCCACAGCTTCCATAGAGAGTAAAATACCTGTTGTATTCTTAACCCACAAATCTTTTGTCAGCTCTGTTCCAATAAGCATGGGATTGATTGGCTCTCCATCCTCTAAATAGGCAATAATAGTGCTTTTCGCATTATAATCAGAAGAGAGAAATGCTGCCGAATA
The DNA here is from genome assembly GCA_016784705.1 of Spirochaetia bacterium. Taxonomy (GTDB): domain Bacteria; phylum Spirochaetota; class Spirochaetia; order JABMQR01; family JABMQR01; genus JABMQR01. The sequence continues at coordinate 9,619 of JADHUD010000013.1, forward strand.
GCCGTCTGCGGCTGTTACCGTTACTTCATATCCAGTTTTCCATGCTTCCCAGTCAAAAGTAAATGGATGCTGCTCTTTCTCACCATCGACCATTGCCAATACCATGTAAAGAGGTATTCCGGTATAGTCTCGCTTTAATCCTTTAACCTCTACAGAGATAGTCTCTTTGTGCGCAGGATTACCATTCTGATCCAGTAAATCGCTTGAACTGAATACTCCATCAGTTTTTCCCAGCAGATCGATGCTCCATATCAGCAGATCCTGAACTTCACTGGCAGCTGCAGACTCACTGACAACAGCAGTCTCCACGTTTACGCTCTCCAATTGGGGTGAGGTCATACATCCGGCCAGTAATACCGCAGTAAGCAGAATGCTGACAATAAGTCGTGTCAATTTCATAAACATCTCTCCTTTAACGTAATCTTTTAAGTTGGTTATCTATAATTTCCTGGGCTTTATTCAATCCATCCACAGGTGTCAACTGTTTTGCAAGTATTAGCCGGATTATTTTCCACATGGTATCCTTTGATATTTTGTATGCCGCTTCTGGAGGAATTACACTCCCTTGCGATATGCTTATCTGCAGAACCCTGCTGATTTGATCCGGAATAGTGGAAAGGTCCCAAATATCATTTCTTGATGGATTTTTAAAGTTATTAAAAGAAAAGGCTGCCTGAACCTGAGGAGACGTCAGATACTGTATTAAACGTCTGGCGGCAATAGGATTCCGGCTTTTTTTTGGTATTGAAAATCCCTTATAATCGATCAGTGGGGAAACATAAGCTCCATTATCCTGATTAACCGGATATGCTGCTACGTTAAATGGTATACCCAGATCAATAAACCCCGGAAGGGCATAGGACCCGGTTAAAATCATTCCTACCTCGCCCTGAATAAACTGTGAAATCATTCCATCACGTTCCACAGCACCAATCAGACCCGTATCGAGAAGATGAATCAGATAGGTTAATGCATCTATTGTTGCTCTATCATTTACCGTAATTGACCCATCAGATTCCAATATTGCGGATTTGCCAAATCCCATTTGAAAAGGAAGAAGCCAGTAAGCTGAATAGATATTCCATACTGCGGGAGTGTAGGAGGCTGGTACAGCTGCTAAATTATTTTCCATCATTTCGAGAGTTCCTGATACATCATTATCAGTATTTCCATATGGATGATCGATAATTTCCGGGTTCCAGCAAATAATTTGTACATCACTATAGAAGGGAACAGCATAGAGTTGCGTACTGGTAAAAGCTTCCACCCCGCGTGGCTGATAGACATCCGACAGCTTCCAAACTACTGGCTGCAGAGCTTGTTCTGCAATCAATTTTGGAAGATAGTCTGACTGAATCATAACAACATCGGGTATTTTCATATTCCCGCGATGGTGAGCAGCCAATTTAGTATCAATTCCCGGAATAACATTTGTTTCAATCTTTACCCCATACTTCCGTGCAAAATCAGCAATAATCTGCTTCAGTTGATTGGTTCCCTCCCAGCTCAACCAGACATCAAGCGGTTTTTCAGCCAATTTGTCGCCCTTAAGTGTGATTGTCTCAATCTGATTAACAGACATTGTACGATGCACCAGAGAAATCCCATTCTCAGTCAGATAGAGATACGTTTCGAAAAGAAAATCTGCACTCCAGGATTGAAGCAAATTATAGACATTTCCAGAGGTGTCACTTACAGTAAATTCCCAGAGATCCAGAATCAAAGGGAGAAAATCTGCCAGTGCAGCTGCAGTAAAAAGATTTTCTGATGAATTTGTTGGTTCTACTATCTCTGAAGGAATAGAGAGTGAGAATTGTTCATTGAATAAAGTCTCATGGGTATAGCTGGTTTTCACACCATTAAAATCGATCGTTAATGCAATTTCCCCGTTTGTTTTTGCTGCTTCAGGAGCAGAAATTGCTGAATAGGTGTTATATCCTGAAGAAAAGAGTAAGAACATTGTCATAAGGAGGCAGGATTTTATGATGAAACTTATCTGTCTCAAATTCTGAATCATAGCGGCTTCCTTTCCAAACACGGGAGGCAAAATCGTTTCCAATTCTACCCAAAGGATGGTGGACTTATACCAAGCAGGTACTTAGTCTCAGCATCTCGGAAGTTAAAAAACTTATAGGGAAAAGTAGCATGGTTACTTCTTATTGTCAATATTCCGCATTGCCTCATGGGAAAAGGGGTCTGACCCCTTTTCCTGACTCCTTCTCCTAGCGGGCTAACCAGCCGCCGTCAACTGCAATGGTGTAGCCGTTGATGTAATCACTGGCTGATGATGCCAGAAACACTGCCGGGCCGGCAACATCTGAAGGCAATCCCCATCTGTCAGCAGGAATTCTTGCAAGAATTTCAGCCGATCTCTTCGGATCTTTTCTCAGCTGTTCGGTATTGTTTGTATTCATATATCCCGGAGCAATGGCATTAACGTTGATATTGTCTTTAGCCCATTCACAGGCAAGCAGTCTTGTCAGCCCCATAACACCACTTTTACTTGCTGTATAGGAAGGAACCCGGATACCGCCCTGAAATGAGAGCATTGAGGCTATATTGATGATCTTCCCCCCCTTACTCTGCTTCAGAAACTGTCTTGCGGCAGCCTGGCAAAAAAAGAATACCGTCTTAATATTGATGTTCATAACATCATCCCAATCTTTTTCCGTATAATTTATGGAATCTTCACGCCTGATAATTCCGGCATTATTCACGAGAACATCAACTGAACCGAAGGCTTCAACAGCTTGATCGACGATTCCCTGAATAGGAGCTATCGTCAGCAGGTTGGCTTTTATGCCCAGGAAACTTCCTCCTGCTTTTTCGATCATTGCTGCTGTTTCAGGAGCATCAACATAATCAACTCCTACTACTTTGGCGCCGGCTTCGGCCATACCAAGGCAAATTCCCTGTCCAAGTCCTGTACTGCACCCGGTTACGATCGCTGTTTTTCCTTCCAATGTAAAAGTATCCATTATCATATGTATTCTCCCTATCTCATTTCTTCCATCGATACATGATCCATATCGGTAAAAGTCTTATTTTCGCCAACCATAGCCCAGATAAACGTGTAATTGGATGTCCCGACTCCTGCGTGAATGGACCAGCTTGGAGATATTACTGCCTGTTCATTATTCATGATTATATGCCTTGTTTCATCAGGAGCACCGCAGAGGTGAAATACCCGGGTATTGGGATCCATGTCAAAATAGAGATAGACCTCCATTCGGCGTTCATGCGTATGGGCGGGCATCGTATTCCAAACATTTTCCGGTTCAAGGAGGGTCATGCCCATTACCAGCTGGCAGCTTTCCAGAACAGCAGGATGGATGAACTGATAAATACAGCGTTTGTTTGATTCCTTCTTACTGCCCATTTCCACTTTAACGGCCTTTTCCAGAGATACCAGTTTTGTCGGGTATGATCTATGAGCAGGAGCACTGGCAATGTAGAACTTTGCAGGGTTTTTCGCATCTTCACTGCTGAATGCAACCTCTTTGGTTCCCATGCCGACATAGATACCATCACGTGGCCCAAGCGGAAGAGCTTTATCATCCAAAGTAAGAACTCCTGCGCCGCCGATATTGATGATTCCCATCTCACGGCGTTCCAGAAAATATTCTGCCCGAAGCTCTTCGCCGGCCTCCAGGGTGAGAGTATGATCTAGCGGTACTGCCGATCCGACAATGATGCGGTCAATATGGCTGTAGGTAAAACTTATCTCGCCCGGTTTGAAGGGTTTTTCGATCAGAAATTCTTTTCGCAGTCCTTTTGTATCCAATTGTTTCCCATGATCGGGATGGATCCCATATCTGATATCCATACTTTACTCCTTTTTATCGTCGAAAATTCAAAATAAAATAAAATCATTTTCGAAATTTCCTTAACCTTAGCTATTCATAGTTTCTTATTTGAAACTATGTTTCTTATAGGAACTATAGTCTACCATCCGCCTCTCTTGCATGTCAATATTCACTGCCTTGAAATTGGCTCAGTGGTAAGAAACTCCGCCTAACTGCAGAGAAATCCGCTTTGCATAATCAGTAATGATAGTACCGTACGCTTTTATTTTATCCCGTGGAAATGTTGAAGCTGTTGCAGTAATCCCCAGCGCACCGATGCAAAGGCCGTCCATACCCCATACGGGGGCAGCAATACAACGTACATCTTCAAAATACTCGAGATCATCCAGTGCATAACCTCTGGAACGGATTTTACCAATATCCTGCTGAAGTTCGGCAATGGTGGTTAGGGTATGCTCTGTTTTCCTTTCCAGCGGGATATTCTTGAGAAAATTCTCAAGGGAATCCTCAATGGCAAAAGCAAGGAGTACTTTTCCATGTGATGTGCAATTTAATGGGAGCAATGATCCAATATCAGAAGAGGGTTTTATGTGCCGGGAGCTTTCACACACATCCAGAAGCATACTGCTCTTGCCGGCGAGAATGGCTATATGAGAGGTTTGCTGCACATTATTAGTCAATTCCTGCATAACAGGATGGGCAACAGTGCGGAGATTCCTTTTTGTCAGAGTCTGCAGCCCATAATGAATGAACATATAACCCAGGTGGTAGAAACCGCTTTTTTTTTCAATCCAGTTCTGCTTTTCCAAGGTACTGAGAATCCTGAAAACCGTCGTTTTAGATTCCTCCAGAGAGTTGACGATTTCCATGAAGGATATCCCCTCTTTGTGCAGCGATATTTTCTCTATTATCCTGAATGTCTTCTCAAGTACCGGGACCTGATAGTTGTTGCTCATTTTGGCCATCCTTGTTGGCTCATAATATCGGAGCAGATTCAGCAGGTCAATAGCTTATATAATATTTAGTTTCTTATTAGAAACTATATTCCATTTATTCGATGATAAACAGTTGATTATCGGCATGAATATCAAGGATTTTTGCATATTCGAGTTTGATATATCTGTCATATGCCTCCCATCGGGGATCACGTGCAAGTCTTTTCTGAAGCACACAAACTGCTTCACGATGCGCTTCCAAAATGGGATTAGAAATATCGTTTGCATAATCATGAATATGAGTCATTCCGGAGAGTAAATTGCATAGAGCTGCATTATTATTTATTTCGTATAATTCATCTCGATCATCTGTCATATTATAGGAAAAAAACCGATACCCGCCAAATTTTGATTTAAACACCGTACCTACAGCTAAATTCGGCATTACATGGTTCCATATTTCACACATAAGACAAAACTCTTCGGGACGTTCTTCACCGGCAAGGGCAGCATGAAGGCGTAAACCATCCAGACGTTCCGGGATCTCTATTCCTGCTTCAAAGAGGATTGTGGGCGCTATATCCAGCAAAGAAACATTTCCACCAATTTTCAAACCAGGCTGCCACAGGGTATGACTTGAAACAGGGGGTTTTACAATCAGAGGAACCCGCATTACCCGCGGATTCAAATAGGTGCCCTTATCAACTATACCCATCTCACAATTCATTTCTCCATGATCAGCAATAAAGTAGACCCAGGTATCATCATACATACTTGTCTCTTTCAGGTACGATATAAGCTCACCAAGAAGTTCATCAATTAACTCAAACTGCAGAATATTTGCTACTTGATACTCCCGAACCATTTCAGCATCGGTCAACCCCCAATTTTTCCGATAAAGACGATATATCCGGGGTTCTCCCGGCGGATCAGCAAAATCATTCTCCAGAAGTGAACAAAAAGAGTCCGGCAGAGTAATGGATTCCCTCAGCTCTTTTGCCCGCTCTTCCATTCCTCCGGGGATAGCAAACGGCTGGTGAGGCCCGAAGAAATCAAGCTGAAGAAAGACCGGTTTATCATTATTCTGCGTTTTCAGGGCTTGAATAGCTTTGTGCACAAGATATGCCGGATAGGTGCCCTCTTTGGGAAAAGGTTTCCCATTTTGCGGGGCCAGATATCCTCCGTAAAAATTGCCTTTCTTTGAGCCGTCAGCTGCATCGCCATAAAGAGGATCCGCAAACTCAAACGGTGCCAACCCCAAATCAGCAAGATATGCGAGATACTGATCATCATCATACCAGGGCGGGGACCAGCGATCCCAGGGAGAATCGTTCTCGGTAAATAAATCTATCATTTTATGAGTTCCGACATGGGATTTCCCAACATGCCGCATATGATACCCCTCAGATTTAAGGTATTCCCCCCACATAATATCAGTATCCCGTATATGCCCCTCCTGACCATCATGTGAGCACTCTCCATTCCCGGTAATATACGAGTATCGACCAGTCAGGTAAGAAGCCCTGGAGGGAGCACACAGCGGTGAAGTACAAAAAGCATTTTGAAAAGTAACTCCATCCTCCCGTAAAGAATCAATTACAGGAGTTTTTATCGGAAATCCACCCTTCACAGGTTGATGAAATTCCATGGGAACCATATCAACGCTGATAAAAATAATATTTTTCTGTTGTGAACCGGCTTTATTATCAGAAGAATGCGATCCATTTATCCCAGACGCTCCTTTTACCGTATACGGTCCGGTTCCCCGCAATGGATTTACATAGCGTTTATGTAACATTGATTCACCCTGCATGATATCTATCCTCCAAAACCCTGAAAAGGGAATACAAAGTTTGTAAATTCCTAGAGCTGCCGGATTGCATCTAAACTAGCCTTAACATGCTTTGGGACAACTTCGGGGGCCCATCTGTACCAGTCAGGTTCGGCTATGATCCAATCATCCCATTCTATAGACCTGAGGGCTGCCATAACCAACGGCCAATCCACCTCTCCCTCCAGAAGCTGCACCAGCCGCTCACCCCGGCAGCCATCCTTAAAATGAATGCGTTTTATCCAGGGAGCAAGCTCTTTAATCCACTGTGCCGGATCTCCCAGATCAAGCCAGACGATATTTCCAATATCCAGATACATGCCTACATGTGCATGGTTAATTTCCTGCAGTAATTGCTTCCAGTCTGAAAGGTTCGCTGGAAATCCTGCCTCTGTATTCTCTAATCCGATATGCATACCCTTTGAAGCAGCTATATCACCAGCAATCCTGGCAAAATCAACTACTCTTTTCCAATGGGTTTCATAGGGAACGGCTGAATTCAATTCTCCGGGAACTACCAGCAGCAGATCACCTCCCATAATTGATACAGCTTCAAGACCTTTACGGGCATGTTCTACACCCAGCTCCCGAACTGACTCTTCCTCATGTGCGATGGTTGACCAGAAAACCTTTCCACCGCGCATACTGGGTATGGACAGCCCATAATTTCCGGCAAACGCTTTCAGCATCTCCGATTCTCTTGCAAAGCCTTCGGGAGACGGGAGCTTTCCCTTAATAAAGGTCGGCTCAACCCCGTCAAACCCGACCTCAGCTATAACAGGCAGCAATTTCTCCAGATGATTGAGATCATCCCAAGTTGTTGAAAAACCAAATTTCATAACTCCCTCTCAGCGTCCAATATCATGAGATATTCTGAGTTCATCAAGCGTTTTCTTAACCCAGGAAATTGACCTCTCCATCAATATGCCGCCGGCAGCTTCACATTCAATACTTATATCTCCGACAAATCCAAAATCCCCAAGCTTCTGCATACAGGTCTTTATTGAATCGGCATTTACACCCTCTCCAACCGCACAATGGCTCATACCTATTCCGAATTCTTTCCCACGGCTCTCCTCTGATCTCTCAGGAGCCACATCCTTAATATGCAAATGGGAAACTTTATGAATAAACCGCTCGAGAAACGGTACCGGGTCCTGCCCGGCGATGTAGACATTTCCAGTGTCAAAATTCAATTTCAGCAGACTACTATCAGAGAAGTTCAGCATTTCCTCCAGCAAGTCAGGTTTTCCGGTAAAAAACCCATGGGTTTCAATATTTATAATTATGCCGTACCGGTCAGCGATTTCCATAATTTGCTGATAACACAGTTTCATTTGCTGCATAGCCTCTGCTGCCGACATGCCTTCGGGCATATATAAACCATCTGTAGTATCAACCATTTCACATCCGGCAAGTGCCGCCCACCGAATGGTATTTTCAATATACGGTACTGCAATCGAGGCTCCTGTTTTACCTGATATAGGGAAAGCGGCATCAATTTGGCTCAATCTGACATTTTTCTCTGCCAGAAAATCTTTTATCCATAAGGGGTCCTGCCAGGATGCTATATGCGGGAAATACCCAAGACCGTGATTCCAGGTAACTCCATCAACATACCCGCACTCAATATTATGAATCCTCTGTTTTTCAGCCCACTCTACTGCTTTTATAAAGGATATATAGGCAGAATTAAATGCACCTGTATGAAAACCTATGCGAAATTGTGGATTATTCATCATATTTCTCCCCATATGTAACGTCTGAAAGAATTTTTATTATCTCTTCCTTTGCTGTAAAATTCATAACAAAGGGTTGAGAGAAATCCGGCTGCGACTGCTGCCAGATTACATAGTATCCAGTATCATCAACCAGAACATCCACATATCGGCTGCTGGCGCTTCCATACGGACTCATGAACAGGGGCAAATCCACTGAAAGACGTTTTACATCATCCAGGTTATCATTCTGAATATATGCAAGTCCGCCTATTTCTTCGCAGGAGTACCCTCTGGGTCTTTTTACTGCCGCCTTATGTTCATCCAAATCTCTCAAGCTCTCTCCACCATCATAAAAGAACAGGGATACCGGATCACAATCTTTCAGGACCCCCTCCCTCGGGAGCTGAACGAGACTCGTCCCTCTAGCTATAGCCACATCCCAGGTGAATCCTCTCGGGAAAAAATCCCAGACCGGTTCATCAAAATTCTCAGCACCGTGTTTTCTGCAGATATAGCCGGTATTAGAACTGGACCAGCTGAATGGGTGCGTGCAGAAAAGAACATACTCATCTCCCTGGTTACTGGTATATAAAAAGGGATCTTTAACATGCAGAAATCTTGAATCGTTTGATGCGAGAAACGGGAAAACTTCTGCTGATGCCAAATCTGATACAGACGATGCTTTAATGCTGTCTATTGTCCATACCCCGGCTCCAGGCTTTTTATAGGGCTTAAGACCGTCAGGGTATTCAATACCCATTTTTTCAGTAGAGATAAAGAGCTCAACCCCATCGTCTGTATGCTTAAGAGCTGTTCCCTCAATCGAAACAACTTCATAGGATCCATAAGACAACTCTTCCTTCTGTCTGCTGACAATTTTGTCCCAGGAATTTCCATTATCCCGGGATACGAATATCGCAAACTCTTTTCCCCTTTCTCCGCTGGCAAGCCCTGTCCGAGAATCACCATAATTTCTGTATCTGCCGGTTACATAGAGATTTCCATCATTTCCCCGAGTTATATTGCCGCCGCCAAACCAGAAACCGGAAAATGAATCTTTTGCCGGAATAATTATTTTTGCTTTCTGCTGATTAACAAGAGCTTTGCCAATTCTTGTCAGTACCTTCTCTGTTTTTTTATTCAATTCCAGCATAAAAAACTATCTCCTTTGTACTTTCTTTATATGCTATATGCCAAATAATCTATGCCAAATAATCTATGCCCACTATAAAGTTCAGGCTCCTTTCAAAAGTATGCTCAGCAAATTTCCATTAGTCAGAATTTATTAATTCTAACGCATCCATTACAGCAGCACTATTTTCAATAGAAATTCCCGGATACAAATCATACATTATTGACAATCCACCCCACTCGCTGCCTAGTTTACAGGCAATTTCCTGGACATAATCCATGATATCTCTCCGTGACCCAACGCGGGTTATCTCCTGTCTATCAAGATCCAGATCAACAGCTGCCCTTCCGTAAAACAGGTCATGAATATTTTCCAGAGTATTCACTCTATCCTGAAGATTTATCACTTCTATCCCGCAATCAATTAAATCATCTGCCAAATCTCTAATATCTCCATCACTATGCATATGGCACAGCGCACCGCTCTGTTTTGCTTTTCTCATAAGCCGTGTATATGAAGGTTTTATATATCTTCTAAAATGCTCCGGAGTAATCAGAGGACCAGTCTGTGCCCCCAGATCCTCAGGAAAAAACATAACTGCCGGATTGAATTGAAGGAATTTTCGAAGAATGCGTTCATCAAAAGACTCAATTTCTTTGATCAGCCGCTGCAGATAGTCGGAATCATCAAACATATCGAATGTCAGATTCTCATATCCCCGCAAATATTCCAGTGTTAAAAAAAGAAATCCATGGCGAAGCTCTCCGGTACAGAATCCATATTTTTCCTGATCCTTTTTCAGTAATGGATAGACGTCGTTACGCCAATCGACTGTTTCCCATCCGTTTTCCTGTTCAGGATCGGGGAAAGCATACGTATTCAACCTCTCAGGATTATCCGTCAGATCCTTTAATGGAGAAGAAACAACACATCCGGTCATTCCGGAAACAGTAGTTTTCCAGACTGCCCCCCATGAGTCCGTGTAGTCTCTATCGGCACACTGCCATGGTTTTAATGTAATTCTGGATGGGTCTAAATCTCCTTCTTTCAGGTTTGGAAATAATCCGGGATGCTGCAAGGCTAAAGCTTCGAGGTGTTTCCAGTCACTGTTCAGGAGACTGGCTGTACTGAAAAGGAATCGTACAGGAATATGTCTGCTTCCCATAAACTTCCAACATTTCAGCAATTCGCTGTCATGAATTGCTCCATAAGACCTTACCATTGAAATTCCTT